>JALWQB010000024.1 GCA_026994795.1 Deltaproteobacteria bacterium | reverse complement strand
GCAATCCTTGTCGGCCCAATGCCTACGCCTGCAATCGCCTTTCTCACATTAAGCATGAGGGCGGATGCTGGGGTAATGATATCCGCCTCTCACAATCCTTTTGATGATAATGGCATAAAGATATTTTCAAATGATGGCTTTAAGCTCCCTGATGATGTGGAGAGGGAGATAGAAGAGGTCATCTCTTTGTTTGAGACTCATTCAAGGTGTCAGAGGCCGACAGGTGTAGATGTCGGCAAGGCATTCAGGATTGAAGACGCCCCAGGGCGATACATAGTATTTCTCAAAAATACGTTTCCAAGGGATTTAACCCTTGATGGCATTAAGATAGTTATAGATTGTGCAAATGGGGCGACCTACAGGGTTGCCCCTCAGGTATTTGAAGAGCTTGGCGCAAGGGTAATTAAGATAGGGGTCTCGCCTAACGGGACAAATATAAATGAGGGTTGCGGGGCGCTCTGCCTTGGCCCGCTCAGAAATGCAGTGAAGGAATATGATGCTGACCTTGGGATTGCCTTTGATGGAGATGGCGACAGGCTCATGGTTATAGATGAAAAGGGGCATGTCGTTGATGGCGATCGCATAATGGCAATATGCGCAAGACATCTGAAGAATAAGGGGTTGCTTTCAAAGGATACAGTAGTTGCTACAGTGATGAGCAATATGGGGCTTGAGAGGGCGCTTTCGTCAATGGACATAAGGCTTTTAAGGACAAAGGTTGGTGACAGATATGTAGTGGAAGAGATGAGGAAAAATGGATATAATTTTGGGGGGGAGCAGAGCGGCCATCTTATATTTATGGACCATATCACTACTGGAGACGGCATACTTGCAAGCCTCCAGCTATTGAATGTTATGCTTTATGAGCAAAGGCCGTTATCTGAGCTTGCAGACATAATGGAGACAATGCCTCAGGTACTTCAAAATGTAAGAATTAAACAAAAAAGGCCATTAAATGAGATAGATGGGCTGTTTGAACTTATAAGGGGTTTTGAGGAGGAGTTAAGGGATAAGGGTAGAATTCTTATTCGTCCATCAGGGACAGAGCCTGTAATCAGGGTAATGGTAGAGGGAGATGACCATGAATATATTACCCAGATCGCACAGATAATATGTGAGCATATTGAGAAAACCTGCTGACGAGTTTTTATTTTGTCTATGTGCTACAGCCTTTACTAACTTATTGCTTTTTTCAAGTTTTGTCATATAGTAATATATCTTCACTTCCATAGGGAAGACAGAAAAGAAAAAATATAAAAGAAGGGAGGATGTTATTATGCGTTTAATACTTTTGGGGGGCCCGGGAGCAGGCAAGGGCACACAGGCAAATTTTATAAAGGAAAAGTTTGGCATACCTCAGATTTCTACAGGGGACATGCTGAGACAGGCAGTAAAGGAAGGCACCGAGCTTGGTATGGAGGCAAAAAAATATATGGATTCAGGCCAACTTGTGCCGGATGATGTGATTATTGGCCTTGTAAAAGAGAGGATTAAGGCCTCTGATTGTGAGAAAGGCTTTCTCTTTGATGGCTTTCCACGCACAATTCCACAGGCAGAGGCCATGAAAGAGGCTGGCGTAAAGATAGATTACGTAGTGGATATTGCAGTCCCTGATGAAGAGATTATCAAGAGGATGAGCGGCAGAAGGGTCCATCTTCCATCAGGAAGGACATATCATATAATCTATAATCCGCCAAAGGTTGAGGGGAAAGATGATGTAACTGGCGAGCCATTGGTCCAGAGAGATGATGATAAGGAAGAAACAGTAAGAAAACGCCTTGAGGTATATCATGCTCAGACTGAGCCGCTTGTAGATTTTTATAAAAAATGGGAGGAGTCAGGTGATTCTGAAGCACCTAAATATATTAGGATTGAAGGTATCGGCACTGTTGATGAGATAAAAGAGAGAATATTTAAGGCTCTTGGAGGCTAAAGAGAAAAAACAAAAAGGCGGCCTATTGGCCGCCTTTTTGTTTTCCATGTTCAGGTAGATATTAATACATATCAGGCATACCTGCGCCTGGTGCGCCAGCGGCAGCCTTATCTTCCTTCTTTGGCACCTCAGCCACCATTGCCTCAGTTGTAAGGAGGAGGCTTGATACGCTTGCAGCATTCTGAAGGGCGCAACGGGAGACCTTTGTCGGGTCAATAATACCTGACGCTATAAGGTCTTCAAATTCGCCTTTTGCGGCATTAAAGCCCATATTTCCTGTCTCATTCTTTACCCTTTCTACTATAATAGAGCCTTCAAACCCTGCATTATTGGCGATCTGGCGAAGCGGCTCTTCAACGGCGCGCCTTATAAGATTGATGCCATGATTTTCATCCTCATCTTCTACTGTGATATTATCAAGTGCGCTTAAGCACCTGAGATACGCTGTGCCGCCGCCTGGGACAATGCCCTCTTCAACTGCCGCCCTTGTGGCATTCAAGGCGTCTTCAACCCTTGCCTTCTTCTCTTTCATCTCCGTCTCAGTGGCAGCGCCTACATTTATGACCGCAACGCCGCCAATGAGCTTTGCAAGGCGCTCCTGGAGCTTTTCCCTGTCGTAGTCAGAGGTGGTCTCGTCAATCTGGGTCCTTATCTGGCGCACCCTGCCCTCAATCTTCTCCTTAGAGCCTGCGCCATCCACTATAGTGGTGTTGTCCTTGTCAATAACAACCCTTTTTGCCCTTCCAAGGTCATTAAGCGAGACATTTTCAAGCTTAAGGCCAAGGTCTTCCGCAATCATTGTCCCGCCGGTAAGGATTGCAATATCCTCAAGCATTGCCTTACGCCTGTCGCCAAAGCCAGGCGCCTTTACTGCGCAACACTGTAAGGTGCCCCTCAACTTGTTTACAACTAAGGTAGCAAGGGCCTCTCCCTCAACATCTTCAGCAATTATGAGAAGTGGTTTGCCCATCTTGGCTATCTGCTCAAGCAAGGGCAAGAGGTCTTTCATGTTGCTTATCTTCTTCTCATGGATGAGGATATACGGGTCATCTAAGGATGCCTCCATCTTCTCGGGGTCAGTAACAAAATATGGAGACAGATATCCCCTGTCAAACTGCATACCCTCAACTACATCAAGAGATGTCTCCATGCTCTTTGCCTCTTCAACAGTAATGACGCCCTCTTTACCTACCTTGTCCATTGCCTCAGCAATAATGTTGCCAATAGTGGAATCGCTATTGGCAGAGATTGTCCCGACTTGCGCTATCTCTTTCTGGTCTTTTGTGGGTTTTGATATCTTTTTAAGCTCATCCACAATGACATCAACCGCCTTGTCAATCCCCCTCTTAAGGGCCATTGGATTAATGCCGGCGGCAACCAGCTTTGAGCCCTCAGTATAGATAGCCTGAGCCAGTATGGTGGCGGTGGTGGTGCCGTCCCCTGCCACATCGCTTGTCTTAGAGGCAACCTCTTTTACCATCTGGGCGCCCATATTCTCAAACTTGTCTTCAAGCTCTATCTCTTTTGCGACAGTAACCCCATCCTTTGTAATTACGGGAGAGCCAAAGGATTTCTCAATAATAACATTTCTTCCCTTTGGACCAAGAGTAACCTTCACTGCATTTGCAAGGGCATTTACACCCTTTAAAATCGATTCCCTTGCCTTAACGTCATATTTTATCTCTTTTGCAGACATAACTAAACCTCCAACCTCTTTTAAGATTTTTTAATTTATTTTGTATTACGCATCTAAGGAACATCTATCAAACATCAAAATGCCTTAGCTGTTTAACTGATTAGTTTTCCATTCAGATTTTTTAATCTGTTCATTTATTTGTTAAGAATTTTTGGGTTTGATTGACTTTTTATATTTTTAGTTTTCAATAATCCCCAGTATATCATCTTCTCTCATTATCAAGTATTCTTCGCCTTCAATTTTGATATCCGTGCCTGAATACTTTCCAAAGAGGACCCTGTCGCCCTCTTTTACCTCAAGACCCTTTACCTCACCATTATCAAGCACCTTTCCCTTGCCTACTGCCACTACCTCTCCCTCTATGGGCTTTTCCTTGGCAGTATCAGGAATGATAATGCCTCCCTTTGTCTTCTCTTCCTCTTCTATCCTCTTGACAAGTACCCTGTCGTTAAGTGGACGAATTTTCATCGTTTATATATCCTCCTGCACCTAATTTTATTTTTATTGTATTTATTTTTTTGAGGTGGCCACCTTTTGTTAGCACTCACTAACGGCAAGTGCTAATATAAGCACTCTTTTAAAAGACGCAACCCTTTTTTAAAAAAAAACTTGGAATTTTAATTAAGTAAATTTTTATATTTATAAATTATACAATAATTTTAATGAGATATAAAAACAAAATAAGAAAAGGAATAAATAAGGCAGATGGCAAAGACAATATCGTTGACTTAAGAAATTTCTCTTAAAAACAACGCAGAAAATATTGTACCTAAATCTTAAATCTTGTAATTGGCGAGTTTGTCCATGAGTTAAGGCGCGATTAGGGTAAGAAGTGGAATTTCTCATAGACGATTACGGCATCCTATACTATACTTTATCGCAGGCTATTCTGCATAACATTTTTAACTTTTTGTAATAGTTGGGGATATTGGTTTAAATTAGGGCAATGAGGAGAAGGTAGCTTAAAAAATAAAGGAGGTTTTAGAATGGGAATATCTCTTTATAAGGGGATAAAAGATATTTTTAGGCCAATAGGGGCAAAAATTAAGGATATAACAATAGAAAACCCTGCGATTAACACTTACTCTATAAATATTTTATCAAAGTCAAATGCTGAAGATTTTTCCTTTGCGCCAGGTCAATTTGTAATGCTTTCTATACCACATATGGGAGAGGCCCCAATATCCATATCTTCAAGCCCTACCATAAAGGGGCGGATTGATTTAAGCGTAAGAAAGGCAGGCGCGCTTACCAGCGCCCTTCATAATATGAAGGCCGGGGACTATGTAGCCATAAGGGGCCCTTATGGAAGGCCGTTTCCAATGGATAAAATAGAGGGAAAAGAACTCATCTTTATTGCCGGCGGCATTGGGCTTGCCCCTCTTAAATCTGTCATAGATTACTGTATTGAAAAGGGCTCTTATCAAAAGATGACAATCTTGTATGGAAGCAAGAGCCCACAAGAGATTGCCTTTAAAAAGGCAATAGATAAGTGGCGACAAGAAATGGCCATAGATATAAGGCTTACAGTAGATGCGGCTGACAGGGGATGGAAGGGCAATGTAGGGCTTGTTACCGCCCTGCTTGATAATATAAATATAGAAGAAGGCACAATATGCCTTTTGTGCGGCCCTCCAGTTATGATAGATATTACATCTGAGCTTTTGCTGTCAAAAGGTGTTGCGCCTGAGAATATAATAACGACCCTTGAAAGAAATATGCAGTGCGGCATCGGGTTATGCGGGCATTGTTTTATGGAAGACGGAAGGCTTGTTTGCAGGCATGGGCCTGTGTTTACTCTAAAAGAGCTTAAAGAACCAGGCAGTATGTTAATGTTGTAGTAATAGGGATTATCAGATATAAGATAGCATATACGCGATATAAAAAAGCTTGATA
Source organism: Deltaproteobacteria bacterium (assembly GCA_026994795.1). GTDB lineage: Bacteria > Desulfobacterota > Dissulfuribacteria > Dissulfuribacterales > Dissulfuribacteraceae > JALWQB01. The sequence goes on along the minus strand of JALWQB010000024.1, from coordinate 3,453 downwards.
AGGGAGGAACTTAGATGTTGCTTGTTAATGCCTGTGAGATGCAGGCCGCTGATAGGACGACTATAGAAAAACTTGGCATACCAGGGCTTATTTTAATGGAAAATGCTGGAAGAGGCGTTTTTGAGAATATATTAAGGCGCCTTAAAGCTGATTTATATAAAGGGACTATTGTAATAGCAGGGCCAGGAAACAATGGGGGGGATGGTTTTGTGGTTGCGAGGTATCTTTATCTGCACAATTTTCCAGTAAGGTGCATTGTGCTGTCTGAAAGGGAGAAGTTTAAGGGCGATGCCCTTACAAATCTCAATATTATAGAAAAATTAGGCATTAAGATAGATTATATTACAAGTTCTCTTGACAATATTGATTTAAAAAAATTAATGAATTTAAATGCTCTAAATTGCGGTGTTATAGTTGATGCAATATTTGGAACAGGTCTTAAAAGGGAGGTAAAAGGCAGATTTAAAGAAATAATAGAGTTTATAAACAATACTTGTGCAAAAATTATATCTGTTGATATATCAAGTGGATTATCTTCTGATAATGGCCTCTTAATGGGATGTGCGGTAAAAGCAGATATGACTGTAACAATGGCTGCGCCAAAGGTCGGGCATGTTGTATACCCAGGGAGCGTTTATACAGGAAGGCTTGAGGTTGTAGATATTGGCATTCCCCAGAAGGTCTTGTCTCAACAGGAGGCAAAGGGGGAGCTTTTGGATAATGGGACAATAAGGTCTCTTATGATAGATCGTCCTTCATGGGCAAATAAGGGCGTATTTGGCCACTTATTGATAATAGCAGGCTCAAAAGGCAAGACTGGAGCTGCTGCTTTATGCTCGCTTGGGGCATTGAGGTCAGGGGCAGGGCTTGTTACTGTGGCTGCACCGCAGTCAGCAATGGGTGTCATTGCCTCAATACTCCCTGTAGAGGCAATGACTCTTGCCATATCAGATGACGAGTCAACAGGTGAATTTAGCCATAAGGCAGCGGAAGAGTTAAGTGATGCCATAGCTTACAGGAAAAAGGCCATTGTCATAGGGCCAGGGGTTGGGCTTACTGATATCGCAGTATCAGTTCAAAATGAGATTATAAGAAAGTGCCCTATCCCTATTGTAATAGATGCAGATGCCCTGACTGCCATTTCAAGACAAAGGGGCGAGGCTGGAGACGGCAGAGGCGGTGATGTTAGTTTTTCTGTGCTTAAAGGACGTATTGCCTCAACTGTCCTTACTCCTCATCCTGGGGAGATGGGGCGCCTTTTGTCCATTTCGCCAAAAGAGGTGCAGGCAGATCGGTTGAAGTATGCTATGGAGCTTGCAGATAAGAGTAATTCAGTAGTGGTATTAAAGGGACAGGGCACTATAATAGCCTGTCAGGACGGACGTTTTTCTGTAAATACCACAGGCAATGCCGGAATGGCGCAGGGAGGCATGGGGGATGTGCTCTCAGGCATAATAGGGGCGCTGCTTTCACAGGGCTATGACGCCTATAATGCGGCAAGAATCGGTGTATTTGTCCATGGGCTGGCTGCTGATATACTCTATAAGATGAGAGGGCCTTTTGGCTTTGGGGCAAGGGAGGTCTCTGAAATGCTTCCCAACGTATGGAAACAGCTCTGCCCAGTGGACTGTGATCCTTAAAGCAAACGGAACGATATGAAAGGCAAAAATGTATTCCTCCATACCTGTTGCGGCCCATGTTCAATTGAGCCTGTAACATACCTTCAAAAAAATCATTATGAGATAACGGCATTCTTTTACAACCCCAACATCCATCCCTTTAAGGAGTTTGAAAGGCGTGTTGAGGCGATGAGGCAGATAGGGAGCAGCTTGAATTTCAGGCTCATATTTTCCCCAAAGGGATATAGCCTTGATTTATGGATAGAAAAAGTGCAGAAAGCAATAAAAGAGCCATCTAAACGTTGCAGGATATGTTATGAGATAAGGCTCAAAGAGACTGCTATGATGGCGCGAAAGATGAAGTTTAATCTCTTTAGCACTACCCTCCTATATTCTATCTATCAAGACCACAATGCAATTGCTGAAGTTGCACATCAGATTGCAAATGAAATAGGAATTAATTTTTTGTATTGCGATTTTCGTAATTTTTGGAAAAATGGACAGAAAAGGGCAAGAGAATATGGTATATACATGCAGCCTTATTGCGGCTGTATTATGAGCGAACAAGAACGATATAAAAAAGCAATAAAAAGGATGAATAACTCCTTTACTGAAGAATTTAATGCGCAAGACGTTAATCTTGATAATAACGGTATAAAATAACTGGAGGCAATGCGTGAATCCTTTTTCAGAAATGGGGAAATCTTTGATATTCTTTGGTGTTTTTCTTATCTTAATTGGTATTTTTATGGTATTTGGCTCAAAATTTCCGTTAATAGGACGTCTTCCAGGGGATTTCTCTTTTCATAAGGGCAATTTTCACTTTTATTTCCCATTGGGGACGAGCATACTATTAAGTATTTTACTTACCTTAATATTATGGTTAATAAGAAGATAGAAAAATTAATAAATAGACGGAATTTTATAATATATGGGGCAGTAGCGGCATTTAGTCTGTCTGTCCCCGCATTTATTAATTATAAAGTAAAAAAACAGCCTCAAAAGAAACGCCTTGTCTTTGATAAGCCCTTAACTGTTAATCAATTTGTTGTTGAAAGGGAGTTTGTCCTATTCTTAACTGAAGACAAAGGGCCTATTGCTATATCAAGGATATGCCCTCATCTGGGGTGCACCATTATATATGATGACAGTAAAGGCATATTTAAATGCCCATGTCATGGGAGTGAATTTTCAAAAATTGGCAAATACCTCAGTGGACCTGCTAAAAAGGGGCTGCAAACATTAAAGGTCAGCCAACCCAATAATGCTCTAAATATATATGAAATAACCCTTCCAGAAAGCCTGCTTTTATGACAGGAATTTAAGAGTTTATTTATTTTTTATTTTGGATAGTTAACCATCCTTTTTGGATCATTGCCCTTATGCTCATGTCCTTTAAGGCATTTATAAAGGCGGGGCGCGTATTAAGCCCTTTGGTCATATATAGCTCTCCCCCTCCCTCTTTTACAATGCCCTTAAATAATATGTCTATTTCATAAAGGGTCTCTATATGGTCAGAGACAAAACTTATAGGGAGGCAGACAATATGCCTTATGTTAGAGGCAAGCAGTTCCTTCAGGCGCTCATCTGTCTGCGGGCCAAGCCACCTTACAGGCCCTGAGCGGCTTTGAAATGCAAGCGTCCCCTTTATGTCAGTAATCTTTTCAAGGGCATTGATTGTGGCCTTTATGTGGTCAAGATATGGGTCCCCTTCTTCTATAAAGCGTTTGGGAAGGCTGTGGGCGCTGTAAACAAGGTGGAAATTTTTAAGTTCATACTGTTCTATTGTCTCAAAAAGCGTTTCCTTTAATGCCTCAATATAGAGGGGATGGGT
>JALWQB010000023.1 GCA_026994795.1 Deltaproteobacteria bacterium | reverse complement strand
TCGCTAAATCACGGGCTTACATGGTCCCTTAGGTTCATCGGTCTGTCATGTCATATTTTACCTTAAAAAATACTACCATTTTTTACAATAATATCTTAAAATGGTACCTCTATATAACATACAAGGTTATAGATAAACAATCATATTCTAACGAGAGGCTTTTAGGTCATAATCTTGCAACCGCTATATTTTGTTTAAAAAAGAGCCGAACATTTGATGAGATGCGTATAGTAGTTGATGACTTGATAAAATGGCTGAAGCTACCTGAGCAGGCGTCATTTCGGGGTAGCGTCCTAAGATGTTGAGGCTACAATTGACAGCGCTTCATAAGAAAGCCTCATGGATTGGCTTGAAAAGATAATGAAGGCTAAAACCATCTTGATATTTTTTAAATTTATATAGAAATTCTTTTTATTTCTAATAGAAAGATTGTTTTTGATGGAATGATATTTTGGAATGTTAGAGGTAACATTTTGGATATAACAGCTAAAAACAGGCTTACTGGAAGAGATATTAAGGTGTTATCAGGTGTCATCTATAAGGAGCTAACGCAATATTTTCCTTTTAAAGGGCTTTCTATTATTGACGCTGATACAAGGAGCAATATAGAAGATACTGTAAAAAAACACTTCCCTCGCACAACTGTAAAAAGGGCATATTCGCTCCTTATTGATAAACTGCCCGTATGGGATAGGGTAAATAATGCTATATGGTTCCCTATTGATGATATAATTATTGTATTAAAGGGTGTTTCACGCCCTATCTCTGTAGAGGAAGAGGTAAGGTGGCTGCCGATTCTATTCTATTTTATTTGTCTCCTTGCCTCAGAAATCAAGAAAAAGGCAATGAGTTCCGATTGCTGCGCTCCTCCACAATACCTCTTAATGTGGTTTTCAAGCATGAGTAAAATGCCTCCTGTAATCTATGTAGATGGAAAGGATAGGATTAAGAAGGATGATCTTATAAAAAAAATAATAGATAAGGCTATCTATCTTGGTGGCAATGATAAGGAGGGGTGGTGGGCGCTGAATACAGATAGGGTCAATATAGAAAATGCCCCTATAATGTTTGAGCACTTTTTAAAGGCAGGGGCGAAAAGGGTATTATTGATAGATGAAGAACCTTTTCTGGATGCGGAGAGTTCCTTTAAGAAGGGGCTTGATAGGCTTTTTTTTATGTCAAACACTTTATCATTGAAAGCAATATCCTTATCTCAATGCCTTTTATTAGAGAAAAAGGCATTTATAAAAGACCTATATAGCCTGAGTATGGAAATATCTTCTAATAACTTTAAGAAAAACCGTTATATTATAGTAGGTATATTTTCATCTAAAGATTCTCATAGTACCATATTTTACACATTTTCCTCTATGAAAAAGGCACAATATGAGCTAAAAAGAATACGGCAGCAAGATGACAGGCAATATATTAAATCTATTGCCATAATAGATAGAGCCGCTTTGTCTCCTGTAAGGCTAAACATTGAGACATTGCTCTTTTGGACAGCAGTGCATGGTCATTTATTAGAGGGGGACAAGGAATTCGTGCCCTCTTCAGTTACGTTTCAGCTTGCAGGTGATGAATGTTTTTCTAACGGGGATATCTTGTCTTCCATCTCCTATTATAAAAAGTCATTAAAACTTGACGCCCAGAATGTGGATTCTTGGAACAGCCTTGCAGTATGTTATAGCAGGCTTGGACGCATAGGGATGGCTGAAAAGGCATTTAGGGAGGCAATAAGGCTTTCCCCTGAAGGGGGCATGGCATACTATAACCTTGGAGAGCTCTTTTTGAGAAAAAAAAGATATGAGGAGGCGCTTTCACTGCTTAAAACAGCCTATGAACTCAGTGAGGATAACAATTTGATAATAACCGCATCATTCCTTGACGCCCTATTAGAGACATATAATGATAAGAAGGCCAAAGATATCCTTAATGCCATTAAATCCAGCATTTCTAAAGAAAGCCCATCAAATATGAGAATAGAAAAGGCGGTCCTTAGGGCAGAATACCTTTTGGGAGATATTGAAGGGGCATATATAAGGGCGAGAAAGTTTTTAAATAATAAAAAAGGGGACCAAGAGGCGTTGCTGATATTGACAATAGGGCTTTATAAAATAGAAGGAGAAAGAGAAAAGAGCGCTGAGATGTTTGTCTCTATTGATATTAAACAGATTATGTCAATGAGATTAATAGAGGAGTATAGAAGGTTTTTAAATGAGAATGACTTTATCAACAAACTTAAAATAAAAGAGAAAATATAAAATATGCCAGTTCCCCAAAAGATAGCCAGCTATTTGAATTCCTTAAAGCCAGTATCTCCCCATCTTATGGAGATACTGAATAGCCTTGATACAGGTGGCTCTGTCCTTGATGTTGGAAGAAAATTGAGCCTTGACCCTGTTCTTTCAGCAAGGTTAATTCATGCATGCAGCTCTCCTCTATACGGGATTAAAAAAAAGATTGAGTCCCCTGTTCATGCAGTTGCAATGCTTGGCATAAATAAGGTGGCAGAAATCCTGCTTACGTCTGAGCTAAAAAAGAATTTTTTTAAAGGCCATTTTTCCACCTATGAATACGACTTCTGGGAGCATTCCCTTGCCATAGCATATGGAACTCAGGCGCTCATAAGGTGCATGGGGTTTGAAATCTCATTGGGAAAGGCATTTACAACAGGGCTCCTGCATGACCTTGGAAAGATTATCTTGTATAAGATCTATAAGGACAACGCAGAGCTTGCCTCCTGGCTTGCTGCTGGCGGAAACGCCGCCTTATTAAAGGAAAAGGAGATTGTTGGATGCAATCATGTAGAGGTCATGACATTTGCCTTAATAAAATGGGGGATACCAATCGATGTAGTTAAGGCCATAAAAGACCACCATAACTTTAAGAACAAAGATGATATGACAAGGATAATCCAGTGGGCGCACTTTGCAGTATATGGCAAGGAATACCCTGAGCCGCCTGTAACAAGCTATGTACTAAAAAGGGTGAGACAAGATATTTCAAGAGATTTAGAGTTAGTTGACCTGTTTTTCCATTAGTCTAATGACGGCCAAACAGCGCTTTGGCCGCTAACAGGAAATATGTAAATGATACTCCTTCATTCACCGACATCTATCCCAGCATCTTCTGTATGGCTGTTTAAAGAGTATGGAAAGACGCTGAGGGAGAGGTTTAACTGTTTTCTCTGGGTAACCCAAAATGAAAAAGAAATGAGAGAAAGGCTTAACGATCTCCTCTTTTTTCTGGATGGCGATTCAATAATAAAATCATTTCCCAGCCATGTCATCCCGTCATTTATTGATATATTTCCTGACCCCTCTGTCTCATCTAAGCGCATTGATACCATTTGGACAATCTCTTCCGTCTCTTCTTATAATGCCGCCACTGGCGCATCAGCACATAAGAGCCTCCACATTGTTGCCCCAATTAGCGCACTAATGGAGAGGACTATTACAATAGATGCATTAAATTATGCCCAAGAGTTGTTAATCGCTAAGGAGGAGATAGACCGTGACGCCCTTATATCATGGCTTCTTTCTTGCGGCTATGAACCAGCTACTCATGTAGAAAGAGTGGGAGAATATACAGTAAGGGGAGACATTTTAGATATTTTCCCCCCCAATATGGAATTCCCTGTAAGGCTACTGTTTTTTGGAGACCTTATTGAGGAAATCAGGCTCTTTAACCCCACAAGCCAACGCTCCATCAAGACTATGAAAGAACTCATCATCCTGCCTGCCATAGAGGCCCCGCTTATCAAACCGATAAGGGAAAGGGCGGTAAAAGGCATTGTGAAACTGGCAGAAGAGAAGGGATGGTCATCTGAGCAGGTCATTGCTGCCATAAACTCTATAAGGGAAGGGGATGTCAGGGAAAATATTTTGACGCTTATGCCAGTCTTGTTTAAGGAAAAGACCACCCTTTTGAAGTGCTTACCAATTAAAGAGACCTTAATCTTCATTCTTGATAATATGCAAGAGATTATTGACGAGGCATGTCTTTTTTATAAAAAGGCTGAGTCATCTTATATTGATGCAGGCAAAAACAAAACCCCGCCTATTGGATGGCTTGATGAATACATTGTCTCGCCTGACGAGATTAAGTCCATGATTGTTTCATGTGAAACAGCAGTGGCAGGAGGGGGTATTTATTGCGCCGATTATGCTGGCGTTTCACAATGGGACATGAAGGAAAAGGCTAATACAGGAGACATCTGGCAGCTTCAGAAAGATAACCCCGCCAATGGCTCTCTTTCCCCCAAGGTTTGTCATCTCCCTGATGAGCCATCTTCTTTAAAGATTGCCCCGCCTCCCCCTATGCTCCTTTCAAGACGCCCTACTATAAAGGGTGATACAATTCAGCCATTCATTGACCATATAAAAGAGAGGATTACAAAGGGTGAGAAGATAACGGTTGCCCTCAATCAGAGAAAAAACATTGAAAGGCTCACTGCCCTTTTCAGGTCATTTGACATGGAAGATTGTCTGGGAGAGGGGCTTCGCTTATGTCATGGGGAGTTAACGAGGGGCTTTTCTGTATATCCTCATGGATTGATTTTTTTATCAGGTTCTGAATTTCTTGGAATTTCAGGAGAAAAGGGCTCAAGAAAAAAGAGAAGAGAAAATTTATCAGGCACCGGGGGAAAAGGGGCATTAACTGGTAAAAACGGTAAAGATATAAGGGCAGCGGAAAAGGATAAAAGGGCATGGACAGCGAGTGAGACTGAGTTTTCAGAGGGAGATTTTGTTGTTCACAGGGACTATGGCATAGGAATTTTTTTAGGTCTAAAGCAAATAGCGTCTCAAGGTCAATCTGGTGAGTATCTTGCGCTCGAATATAGAGATGGCGATAAATTGTATCTTCCTGTTGACAGGATAGCCCTTATACAGCCTTACAGGGGAGGAGACGCCTCAAGACAGCCTCGCCTTGACAGGCTTGGAAGTTCATCATGGGAGCTTAACAAGAAAAGGGTTAAAAAGGCCATACTTGAGATTGCTGGCGAGGTGGTTCAGCTTTATGCCTTGCGTCAGGTAAAGGAAGGCCATGCGTTTTCACCCCCTGGCCCAATGTATCTTGAATTTGAGACAGACTTCCCATTTGAAGAGACCCCTGACCAGAAGAGGGCAACCGAAGAAATCCTTAGAGACATGATGTCTCAAAGACCAATGGACAGGCTCCTTTGTGGCGATGTGGGATATGGAAAGACAGAGGTTGCGATGAGGGCAGCCTTTAAGGCTGTGGAAGATGGCAGACAGGTTGCTGTGCTTGTGCCAACCACCTTGCTTTCTGAGCAGCACCTGAGGACTTTTTCAGAACGATTTAAGGCATTTCCCGTAAACATTGCCTCTCTTAACAGGTTTAGAAAGAAAAGGGAACAGCAAGAGATTATAGAGGGTCTTCGCTCAGGCGCTATAGATATTGTTATAGGCACCCACAGATTACTTCAGGCAGATTGTGTCTTTAAAGACCTCGGCCTTCTGATTATAGATGAAGAGCACAGGTTTGGCGTAAGGCATAAAGAGAGGCTTAAGCTCTTTAAAAAGGATGTTGACTGCCTGAGCCTTACGGCAACCCCTATTCCTCGCACGCTTCAGTTGTCTCTTTTGGGCATAAGGGACATCTCGGTAATAGAGACCCCGCCAGAGAACAGGCTTCCAATAAAAACCTTTCTCTCTAACATTGATGAGGCTGTAATAAAAGGCGCTATAAGAGGAGAGATTGAGAGGGGAGGGCAAATTTTTTATGTGTATAACAGGGTAAAGGGTATAGAGAGGATTAGGGAGTGGCTTGCCTCCCTTGTCCCGGGCGTAAAGATAGAGACAGCTCATGGGCAGATGACGCCCTATAAATTAGAAGAGGCAATGGTGAAATTTATAAGGGGAGACATAGACTGCCTTGTGTGCACCACAATAATAGAATCGGGGATTGATATACCTTCTGCAAATACGATGCTTGTACACAGGGCAGAGAGCTTTGGTCTTGCGCAGCTCTATCAGTTAAGGGGACGCATTGGCAGGGCAAATGAGCAGGCATACGCATATCTTCTCGTATCAAATCTTGATGGCCTTTCAAGAGATGCCCAAAAGAGGCTCAAGGCAGTGCTTGAGATGGAGAGAGCAGGCGGTCTTGCCCTTGCAATGGAAGACCTCAAGATAAGGGGAGCAGGCAATCTGTTGGGAACAGTCCAGTCGGGCCAGATTGCAAAGGTAGGATATGATCTGTTCTTAGAACTCTTAAAAGATGCGGTTGATGAGCTCAAGGGCGTTAAGGGTGAAGAGGCAATCTTTCCAGAGGTCAATTTACGCACCCCGATATATATACCCGAATCTTATTGCAGGGATGTAACGGATCGTCTGAGAATATACAGGACAATAAGCATGTGCACGACAAGGGAAGAGCTTGATGAAAAGAGGTTTTACCTTGAAGATGTCTATGGCCCGCTTCCCGTAGAGGCGGAAAGGCTTTTTGAGGTAACTGCCTTAAAAATTGCCCTGTCAAGGCTGCGGTGCGTAAGGGTGGATGAACTGACTGTATCAAGGACAAAACAAGAGAAATTTGTCTTAACCTTTTTAGATAATGGGGGGCCAGCCCTACCTAAAATAATTATAAGGCTTATAGAGATGGGAAAGGCAAAAATTTTAGATAATAACAGGCTAATTCTCAATATGAACTGGAATGAACTTATGGAAGTTATAATGGACGATTCCTAAAGAACAATCATTTTTATGGCAATAACTTCTAATCCATATTTCTACTTAAAAACTATAGTGGACCCCAAAAACTGGACAGAGTAATAAGATATTGTGTTGGCAGTCAAGACGCTTAAACTCATAAACAAGCTCTTAGGGGCACAGATAGGGGCATTCAAAAAAAGATAAAAAAAGTGCAAAAAAGGACTTGCGTTCTCTGATGTTATAAGGTATGTTGGAATCGTATTGTTAGTTTGCATAATTTGGCAATATGCCAGACCAGAGAGGGGCTGTCAAGCCCCTTTTCTGGTTTAATAGCCTATTTAATTTAAACGCCATATAAATTTTTCTATCTTACCACAAGATATAGTCTTATAGAAATCTAACAACACAATATATAGTATCAATCAAATAACCATTTTTCCCCCATCAAAATAACATATTCCTTAAAGGCCATCTTCTGACATGAGAGACATCCCACCTCTTTTTTGTATGACCACCTTCTTCTCTTTTTTTAGTACATATATCTTAAAAAAAGAGAGAGACCCCCTTTTTTTACCCTGTCCGCTATATATAACTTTACTTTTTGTGAAAATTACAATCTTATAAGGCAGTTACAAGACTTATTATTTGTTTCAGCCTGTTATGGATTTCTTTACCTTTAACTGAGAGGAAAATAGAAAATTATCTGTCATTATAAGTAGTTATAGGGAGTTATATGTTTCTTTAGCTTCTAATACGCTTTACTTTACTTTTGTAACAGGTCTCTTTACTTTTGGTTTTAACTGTCTGCCTAAAAACAAGAAAAAAACTAATAAAGACAATATATTAGAATAGATTAGCGCCGTTATTTATTACTTTATTTTTCATAACGATTTGTTATTTAAAAAAAATGACTATTAGCAGGGGTTATAACCATCAAAGTTATATTCCACTTTACTTTTTATTATCAATCGCTTTACTTTTTATAACTATTTATTTTTAAACAAAAAAATACTTTTGCTTTAAAATTATGGCCAGTTTTGCTACCTATCTCTTTACTTTTATCAGGGTAAAGGTTGTCTCATGGGCAGTTTTTGAGACGCACCTATCCTGTTAAGGCAGGATTGCCTGTTAATGTAGGTTCTTTAGGTGGTATTCAGGAGGATTTGACCGAAATCCTGGAAACCTGTCCGGGCTACTCTCTTAAATTCAGGCTCACTCTTGACAAGGAAGAGGGCATATGATATTGTCCAGCCTCAATGGATCAGGTTGAAGGCAGGGGGCTTATCTTATTATCGGGCTCAAGGCCAAAGGTGAATTACGGCCTCACCTGCCTTCCGGTCGGGGAGCTACCCCATCCATCCTGAAAACTAATATCTAAACGGAGTTTAGCCTAAAGACGGGTTAAACTCCGTTTTGTTTTTCAAAACCCCAAAGGCTATGTGGACTAATTTCCTCATAGCTGCTCCTATGGCTACCATTTTTGCCTTTCCCCGTTCTAATAAGCGTTCATATAAGTTTTTAATAATCGGATTCCATCTAATGGCAGTAACAGCAGGTAAGTAAAGGCATTTACGAATATCTGTAGGTCCTTGCTTATCCAGCCTTGACTTGCCTTCTATATTGCCTGATTGATTTCTGGCCACTGAAAGCCCCAGATAAGCCGCCGCCTCTTTAGCTGACGAGAACTTCTTGCCGCCTTCCATTACTGCTACAAGGAGCATAGCAGTGTCTTTTCCTATGCCACTAATAGATTCCACTAACTCAACCTCTTTTTTGAGGTCGGGGTCGTTTTCTATAAGCTCTTCCATCTGTTTTTTTAATTCTTTAATTTTTTCCTCTATTTTCTGAAGTGTCTCTTTTTCTATAGCTATTATATCATTTAATGGTTCTTTTCTGGTTTCAAGAGCCTTAATACGGTTAATTATCATTACTTTTTGTTTCTGATATGCCTCTATAGTGCGTCTATAGTCAATAAGTTTTCTGTATTTAGGGGCGGGGGGCTGCCATGGGTCTGGATTCTGCCTCATACCGAAAAGAGTGATAATATAGGCATCCTTATGGTCCGTTTTGGTTCTTGATCCGAGAGACTTGCCAAATGCCTTTATATGGGCAGGATTTATTACTGAAATCTTAAATCCGCTATCTACAAGATAAAAAGCAAGGTTTTCATAGTAAACGCCAGTTGATTCTACAATAAATTGGATATCTTCTGTGTTTTCACGCCTGCCCTGTCTTTTAGCCCATGAAATTAGCTCCTCATATCCTTTTGGGTCATTGGAAAAGGTCTTTTTAATAGATTT
>JALWQB010000022.1 GCA_026994795.1 Deltaproteobacteria bacterium | reverse complement strand
CTCGGGACATGGGATATAGCAAAACAGGACGGGATTCATCCATCTTATAAGACATTCTATAATCTCTCAAAGAGGGGAGACAGGATAAAAGGCAATGGCATGGAGGTTGACATGGAAAAGGGGCTTTTAAGGTTTAAAAACAGGCTCATACCACTTAAGAGCATATTTATAATCACAAGAAAAGGCCCTATTACAAAACAATACAACCACAAGACTGATGCGCAGTTTGAGGCATTTCTGCCAGCAGGCTTTGGCGCCCTTATGGATAAAAATATTGCAGACTCCATATTTAATAAGCTTTACTTGCGCCACCTGTATAACCCTAAATACTTTAAGCCTATAAGGCTCATGACCCCATCCCATCAGATATGGGAGGTAAAGGGAGAAATCTATGATGCAGCAGCAAAGGCCAATTAAAGACCCTGCTATCCCCAGTGATGTTACTGTGGTAATCCCTGCATTTAATGAGGGGCTTGCCATTGGAGAGACAGTGAGGAGAATAAAGGCGCTTTACCCTGACTTTGAGGTGCTTGTAGTTGATGATGGAAGCTCTGATAATACGGCAAAAGAGGCGCATAATGCAGGGGCAAGGGTGATAAGCCACCCATACAATATCGGCAATGGGGCTGCTGTAAAGACAGGCATAAGACATGCAAAAGGCGAGTTTGTCGTGCTCATGGATGGAGACGGCCAGCACAGGCCAGAAGACATAAAGAGGCTCCTTGTTGAGGCGCGACACTATGACTTAGTGGTTGGCGCAAGGAGCGCCAAAAGCCAGGCCTCCCTTGGAAGGCGCATTGCCAACTGGTGCTATAATAAACTTGCAAGCTATGTGGGAAAGTTCCCTATAAAAGACCTGACCTCAGGATTTAGGGTCTTTAGGCGCAGTGTTGTCATGCGCTTTTTATACCTCTTTCCCAACTCATTCTCCTACCCTGCAACAAGCACCCTTGCCTATCTTCGCACAGGGCTTACCATAAAGTATGTCCCAATAGAGGCGCAAAAGAGAAAGGGAAAGAGCAAGATAAGCATCATAAGGGATGGGACGCGATTTTTTATCATAATAATAAAGATTGCAACTATTTTTTCACCACTGAGGATATTTCTTCCAATAAGCATGTTTTTTTTCCTCTTGGGTATTGGCTATTACGGGTTTACTTACTATAGCCATCACAAGTTCAGCAACATGTCAGCGCTTCTTCTAAGCGTAAGCGTTATGATATTCTTGATGGGACTGATCTCTGAGCAGATTACCCAGATACGTTATGACAGGGTAGAATCCCAGCCTGATGTGGATATATTAAAGTAATGGAGCTATTTAATAGGGAGATAAGCGCATTTTTGACTGCAAGAGAGCTTTATGAGCTCTCACGATTTATCCCTAAAACAAGGGATGATTACCTCAAATACATGCAGGCAGTCTATAACCTAAAGCTCTCTACCCCATTTCCCCTTATTGTCCACATTGAGACAACCAATAAGTGTAACCTTCATTGCAGGATGTGCCAGCATCCTGATATGAAAAGGGCGCCAATGGATATCCCTGATAAACTTGCAATAAAGGCCATTGACGAGTGCGCTTCTCTGAGGGCATCGTGGTTTTTGCACTTTTTCTTCTTTGGAGAGCCTTTTTTAAATAAAAAGACCATTGATTACATGTATTATGCAAGGGAAAGGGGAATTGAGAACATATCTGTTACCACCAATTTTACAACAATATCCCCAAAAGAGCTAAAGGCGCTGGTAGAGCTTCCCCTAACCTCAATAACAATATCATTTGAGGGCATCACCAAAGAGCGATATAAGGCAATAAGGGGGAGGGATTATTATTTAACAGTTAAAAAGAACATAGAAGACCTTATACAGTATAAAAAGGCGTTAAACAGCAATGCCCCCTGGATTACAATTACCTATGTGAGGACAGATGAGACTGATGAGGAGATAGAATGGTTTAAAAGCCAGTGGAGAGAAAAGGTAAATGCAATACATATAAGCCCTCAGTTTGATTATCTTGGGCGTTCTCAACTGTCAAGACAAAGGTCTAAGGCCCAGATAAACAGTGAGCGCATACTTGAGCGAGACCCTGAGAGGAGGCAGCCGTGTCGTCAACTGTGGCTCAGGCTTGTTGTCATGTCAAATGGCGAGATAGTGCCATGCAGTCAGAATATGGATGGAGAGCTCTCCCTTGGAAACATTAAGGATATGACGCTCCAGGAGGCATGGACAGGAGAGAGGCTAAATC
>JALWQB010000021.1 GCA_026994795.1 Deltaproteobacteria bacterium | reverse complement strand
CTGGAAGGGTGAGGTGTTTACACTCACAAAACACAAAGCATTTCCATAAATTTTCTGTAATATCATATAGTTAAATCATATTATAAGTTTGGGTTATAATGGAACATCAGTTATATGTTATTCAAGCGTAAGCCTTAATGGCGGGGCAATAGAATCTATATCAATAAAAGCCATGTTCTTTTAATATGCCTGTCTTTTTATTGTGCTCTCCTGTTGCTATAATGAAGATAACTACCCAAAGAGATATTAGGCTTTTAGAGGCCATATTAAGAGACGAGACCATAGAGCTTATGTTAATGCGGGGGCATATAAAGCGGGGGCATATAAATATGAAGGCAGCCAACGCAATATATAGATGAAGATGATTATCCTGAGTGATACAGGCTAATAATCAGACGGCTCTTAAAGGCGGTTTAGGATGATAAGATGAGAGAGACAATGGAGATTGAAGATGAGATACTTGAGGACTTACAGGCGAAAGAGCGGGAATTAGAGCAGGAAAGAGAGGCGAAGAAAAGGGCTGAATATGAAGGTAGCCAATGCGATTTATGATGTAGTGTTCAAATATCTCCTTGAAGACAGAAACATTGCAAGGCTTTTGCTATCTGCCCTTCTTGAGACTGAGGTGCTGGATGTTGAATTAAGGCCTCAGGAATATTCAACATCAATATCAATTCGCTACAAGAGCCTTACAGTGTATCGGATAGATTTTAAGGCACGGATCAGGGCAAGGGACGGCAAAGAGAAGTTGGCGCTGATAGAGCTTCAAAAGGCAAAACTGGCATTAGACATAATGCGTTGAGGGAGCCCCCAAAATCATGACAAAAGATGAGTTTTTTTAAGGTTGTTCATTAACATGTTCATTATTGCACTATTCAAACTAAACTTCCTTATGTTATGGAGACTGGCAAAGAAATTGCGTTTTTTCAACTGGGAACGCCTCAATATTGTCGGCCACATTGAATCGTTGCTTACCGGGATAAATTACAAATGCCTTTTGACATTTTAATTCTTTGATACTATTATAGAATCCTTTGCTTGGTCTGGGTCTCAAGGAATATTTGACTTCAATTGCCCAGAGCTCTCCAGTCCTTTTTTGCATGAGTATATCTATTTCCGCGCCTCCATGTGTGCGGAAATAGAAAAAATTATTTTCAGGATAAGACTTTACCAGTTCTTCCAAGATAAATCCCTCCCAAGACGAACCCAAGATCGGGTTGGACAGCAAGGCATCCCTATTTGAAATGCCTAATAAGGCAAGGAGAATACCTGAATCTCGCATATAGACCTTTGGCGCCTTTACAATACGTTTGCGGAGGTTGGCGTAATAGGGCTGAAGTTGTCTAATAATGAAGGTGTCTTCTAAGATATCCAGATAGTGCCTTACTGATGGAGCTGTAAGACCAAGGCTTGCTGCAATCTTGCTTGCATTCCATAATGCCCCATGCATATGCGCAAGCATGGTCCAAAAACGTCTCAACCTTGAGAAAGAAATGCGCAATCCCATACCCGGAATATCACGCTCAAGATAGGTGGTTATAAATGCTTGACGCCATTCAAAACTCCTGAGTTCGTCTTCAGCAAGATAGCTTTCAGGTAAGCCTCCCCTGACCCAGAGTCTTTCCAGATTGTCTTGACCCACCTCTTGCAACCCAAATGGCATGAGTTCATGGTAGATGATACGCCCAGCAAGGCTCTCAGAAGCCTGTCTTACAAGGCTCGGGGATGCCGACCCTAATATCAAAAATCTTGATGGCCGCCTATCCTGATCAACCAGCGCCCTGAGCACAGGAAACAGCGTGGGCATTCTCTGAATCTCATCAATAATCACAAGTCGGTCATGTAATGGGGCAAGATAGAGCTCGGGTTCCTCTAACTTGACCATATCTGAAGGCAGTTCAAGGTCCAAATAGATGGCGTCTTTGTGTAATGACGAGGTCAGAACTCTGGCCAAAGTGGTCTTTCCTACCTGACGGCATCCTATTAGCCCCACCACAGGAAAACGCGTCAATGATTTTTGAATGGATTCTAAGAGGGATCGTTCTATAAACATCCTTGAAAATTAAAACCCTTCCTTTCATTTTTCAAGGTTTTTATAGGGAATTTTTTGCTCTATTGTCGCGTCAAGCATGAAATGTTGTAACTAATGTTCCAACCTATTTTGAAAGTTTTACACAGTATATTTCTTTAATATCAGGTAGTTGTCCCTCTATTTTTATTTTTATAAAATTATCACTATAATTTA
>JALWQB010000020.1 GCA_026994795.1 Deltaproteobacteria bacterium | reverse complement strand
ATAGTGGATCGATTCCTAAACAGTATTTCTATCGACCGGAACTAAAATTTTCAGCAGGTAGGGGCACGTTGCAACGTGCCCCTACTCATCCGTTTTTAAATAGAAATATTGAGTTAAAGTCATTACCGTAAAAATGATATGCTCTTTAGGAGTCGATCCAATAGTATACCGGAGGATTTAATCTATAATTAGCAATTACAAGACGCTCTCTTTCTTCATAGTGACAATACGTTTCCCAATTTGATAATCTGAACGACCAAATGCACCTGCTTGATGCGCCCGCCATGGGTATAAGCTTATTGGGTGAAAGTCCCTTGCATCTGAGCCACTGTTAAGCACAGCTTAACATAAACTGCTATCTGACGGCAATTGCTCTATCGTGAATAGCTACCTGTAAATTCTTTGAATAACCATAAAACTTCTTAAAAATCTGCTTCTATGAATACTGGATCAAGATTAACCGATTTTTTTTGCGATAAATTTTTATTTTTATGCTTTTTGTATTTTTTAACAATTTTTTGGGGTCTTATATAAGACAGATCGCTCCTCTTGCCTTTAACCTTATTGGCGCGAGAAGAGGCTATATTTTGCGCCCATTTATCAAAGGAGAGAAACAGGCTGTCAAGGCATAGGTTAAGAGCCTCTTTTTCAAGCTCTTTTTCTGATACAGGCGAAAAGATAGTCTGCGGGCTTGCAACCGCCTGAGACATATCAGACCAAACGGGATGTCCATCCCTGCCATTAAAGAGATACAGCCTTATCTGGATGGCTGCCTTTGGGGTCTTACCCCCCTTTTGAGCCAGATGGGCCGCCCCGCCTGCGACCCCTGCCCAAAACAGGCTATTCCATAAACGGGCGTCAGAATGACGCACCGCCACTTCATGGAACGGCGGAACACCTTTTATAAATTCCTCTTTCTCAAAGGGATGCGCGCTCTGGTCCCCAAAAGCACCGGCAACAGCGCCCCAAATAGACCATTTCTGGAGGAAATCATAGGTAGATGATGGGGTTAATCCATAAAAAAGCCTGCCTGAGATATTAAAGATAAAGGGCAGCACCCCTTGTTTAAATGGGTCTAAAACTACCTCCTGCCCCTTCTCCCATGATATTATCCGTCCGCCTATAACAAAATCCGCCCCAAAGATACTGGCCATCTTTCTTAAAGATGCGCTATTAAGGGCCTGCACCCTTGAAAGGCCTTCAATATATGTCCCTGACGCCCTTTTATTAACGCCATCAGTCTCTGCATTAATATACTTATTAAGATAGCCCTTCATCTTAGGAGACCAGTCCATCTCAAAAAGACCAAATTTATCATCTAATTTTGAATCACTACGAGCAGATATTTCTTTTATAGAAATGATATTGTTTTTTATAAGGTATTTCCATATCGCCTCTTCTCTTATTACATTATACCCCCGTCTTTGAAGGGCATAGGCCATTAACTCATATAGCCTCCTCTGACGCTTGACCACGCCTTTAAGCTCATTGGGCTGAGAATAATCCGCAAGCGGAAGCAATATGACAGTCTTTTGAGGTGAATGGGGTAAGGTTGCATTAATATTCTCTTCTGTTAAAGAAGGCTTTATAGTCAAGGCCGTCTCTATGCGAGGAGCGCATCCAGAAGTAATTATAAAAAAAGGGATAATTAATAATAATATAATGGTTATTTGAGATAATGCCGTGTTATTATTTCTCATTTAAAGACCTCTGCTATAACTATTCTAACATATTGTTTTTTAATGTGAGCTTCCCTGAAATCATATTCACCTAACATATTGGGGGCATTCTTCATTACTTTATTTAATGTCATTTATAAAATTGGTTTAACGCCTATTAACATCTGCAATAATTTTCTGCGATAATTTATAGAATTTATAATGATGTAAAATTAATCGCTTGAAACAAATTTGGCAATAGTTTTTTAAAGTTATAATGTTTTGATTGGCCATAACATTAAACCAGATACATCCATCTAAATATTTTAATCGCTTTCCATATCTCCCGCCGAGAAAGCCTCGTCTTTTGGGCGGTGATAACAGACGAATATACTTGACTTTTTATAAAAAAATATTAAGTTAAATCTATTACGCCATGCCTATTTGCAGAAAGGCACTATTAAGTCCGTTCTGCGCTGTCATTCACCGCTTCGTTAGTGAGGGGTTTGTGCCACTACATCCTGATTTTGAAGAACGACTTGATGCGCTGCCTGAATGTTCTGGAGAAATAGTAAAATTTTTTATCCTTTCTGATATAGACATTGTAATTAGCAAATTAGGACGTGGCGCAGAGGGGGATATTGAAGATATTGTTAAGTCAGGGATATTGAATAAGATAGACCTCTCAGAATTAAAAAAAAAATGTTTTTTGAGGCTATAGATTATTGGATAGGCGATCCCCGAAAACATGAAATCACCTGGGAGATTTTTGAAAATGAATATAAAAAACAACAGCAACAAGGTATTGCAAAAACTGCAAATATACGAAAATACCCTTGAGGATAAACGAAGGAAAGAGAAATTAAGTCCTTTTTTTTCTTTTTTAAATGGAAACAGAAATGAATTGGTTCTCGCAGTTATATGGTATTATTACGAAAATTCTTTCTTTCATCAGACTGAATTATATGCTGCAATCAAAAAAACACTCAAGGAAAACAATATTAAGAGGGTGAATTATTTTGATTATATATCTTTACTGCCGCTCCCCTTGGCGGAATATTTAAAAGTGGATTATTATTTTCTAAAGCCTTAAAAATCTCCGCTTTTTGCCTTATCTTCCCAGTGTAACCATCAAAACCATCCGTCCAAAACCATGCCGTTTAGGGACGGTCAAGAGTGGTCTGCCTTGCGGATTAGTATCCTTCTATCTGAAACGCCTTAACATAGAGCCTGTTGCTTGCTGTTGTCTTATTGTTGATTGGGTCAAAAAATAATATCTCTACCTTGCTGAATAAAGAGACCACATCTATATAATCTTTTAATTTTTTTGAATAAAAATAGCCTTTTTTAACAATTTCACTTGCAATAAACTCAAATTTCTCTATTAAATTATCATTTAATTTTTCTTGGGCTATATAGATTTCAATCTCATTTTTTGCCCTGATTGCCTCATGCTCAAGGTATTCTCTTAATGAAGGGTAATATTTATATTCTTCAAGCAATTTCTTTATCCTTGTGGCTGAACCACCCAAAAAATCATAGATCAAATCTATCTCACTATCGGTAAATTTTTTTTGCCTTAACCAATCTCTTATATCATCAAAATCCAAATGATCAATTAGCCTGAAGTTGCTTGTCTCTTTTAATCTTGAATTGCTATAGATTTGTTCTAAGAATATGGTATTTGAGGTCAAAATTACTACATGCGCAATATGGGTCTCTTTGGTTAATGCAACGCAAAAATTTAAAAATTCATTTAAAAGCAATTTGTTGCCATTGAGGTAAATATCTTCAAGCAATTGGATTTCATCAATAATAATTATCTTTTTTTCTTTAATCTTTCTTAATTTTTTAATTAATTCATCAAATAAATTTGTTTTTTTCTCTTTTATTTGCTTAAATAGCCTTGAATTAATCCTGATTACCCCAAGATTAAGCTCAACATCCAGCTCTCCACTATCGCTAAAATCATCATTATTCTCAACTTCCTTTAAGAATGAATATAAGAAATTATCATAATCAGTTACAAGCGTTCTCCTAAAATTGATATATTTTATCCAGTATTGTGGTTTCTTAAATGCTTTAATGCCTTTTATCAATGCATTTTCAATAACATATTCAATTAAGGTGGTTTTCCCCGTAGATTTAGGGCCATATACCCAAAGGATTCTCTGCGGAAGATGATTAAAATAATTTTTAAAAAATTCTATTTCTTTTTCACGATTGATAAATTCATCACCTCTAAATTCCCTTGTTATCATATCCTGCTCTGTTGTTTTTATAAGGTAGCCTTGTCTTAAAAATTTATATTACCGTCAACCTCAAAATTATTACTAACTCATTTTTTTGAGTCATCTTTGACTCGTTTTTAAATAAGCCTCCTATAGCTGGCACTGAATCAAAGGGCGGATGGTTTGTCTTATCAGATGAGCTTACCTCCTGTATCAGCCCTCCTATAACAACCAGATCATTATTACGAGCCCTTATAATAGTGCTTGTCTCTTGAAGGTTGAGAACAGGGAGGGTAACAGGAAATTTTTGTCCTGCTATCTCCTTTTGTCTTTCATTAAGGCTGTCAGGGTCAACATCTGTCTTAAAAGGCACAAGGTGTAATGTTACATGGTCTTTATTATCTATATGTGCAGTTATCCCCAATAAAATACCCTCAAATACAGAGGCTATTGTCGGCTGAGGCTGAGAGCCTGTTGTAGTAGCGGTTTGAGTTGTGGTAGTAGTGGACTGTGGTTCAAGGCTTAGGTAAGTTATGCTCTTTCCAACGCTCATCAAGGCGGTCTGTCTATGAGACACCAAAATCTTTGGATGAGAGATGACATTGACATCGCCAAACCGTTTTATGGAATTCAATATGGCATTAAAATACTTTGACGTATATTGAAGTCTGAATATCGGCCTATCGGAAATTTGCTGCCCTATAAGAGAAAAGTTAATAACATCCCCCGTATTAAATAGATTTTTTTGTATTGCGCTCCAGTCTATGCCCCATTTAAATCGATGGCTTAAACGGACCTCTAATATAGTTGCGTCAATTAAGACCTGCCTTTTAAACTGGCTTAAGAGGGAATTAACCCATTCTTTTACCTTCTTTACCACCCTCGGACGCCCATAAACCCACAAAAGACCTGCCTGCTCACTCAAATTTATATAAGAAGAAGATGTTGCATAAAAGCACGACCCCGCCCCTTGTTCTGTAGTTGAAGACGAACCTTGGCCTTGAGCGCTTATGGAACAATTAGGGTCCAATGT
Organism: Deltaproteobacteria bacterium; assembly: GCA_026994795.1. Taxonomy (GTDB): domain Bacteria; phylum Desulfobacterota; class Dissulfuribacteria; order Dissulfuribacterales; family Dissulfuribacteraceae; genus JALWQB01. The sequence continues at coordinate 93,071 of JALWQB010000020.1, read as the reverse complement.
GCATTCAAACTGCAATATGCCTTGAAGAGAAGAGCAGATGACATCAAAAAGGTCTTTTTCTTCTGATTCACCTGTTATTTCAAACTTTCCCTTTAACGGGCTACTGCCACCTCCACTGCTACTACTTCCACCACCGCCTCCGCCACTAGTACCGCCTGTAGAGATTGATGCCTCGCCAATGACATCTCCGCCCAGCTCAAAATTCTTTGTTGACCCTACATCCAGAAGGGGCAAATCTATAACCTCTTTCATATAAGGCGTTACATATATACCCCCTGCCTCCTCCTTCCATGATATGTCCAAGACAGAGGTTATCCTGTCCAGCGCATCTCTCATGGTCATGTTTTCTAAGTGGAGGTTCAATGTCCTGCCGGATAGATACTGACTCAAGTCAGGGTCTAATATCACTGTAACCCCGAGCATCTTGCCAATCTCTCTCAAGGCGGCAAGCGGGGCCTGTTCCCTAAAGGTAAGAGTTACCTTTTGGTTAAGGGGAGAAAGGTCTGCAAAAATAGGAGATAGGTCAGTGGCTTTAGGGCTATCTGCCTGTTTTTCAGCAAAATACTCTTTTAAAGGATAAGCGGCGTTTTCTTGTTCAGCATCTTTATTAAATGTCTCTGTTCCATTAGAAGCACAACTGCATATACAACTGCCTATTACCAATATAAAACATAATATTAAAAAAAAATCCCTATAAAAAAGCATCTTATTGCCGCTTTTCTATCTCTTTTATCTTGCCGTTCTTTTTAAATACTACAAGATATACGCTTCCATCACTCGCCATTATCTTATATTCACATGAAAATAGATTATCAATCCCTCTTAATACCATCATTACCTTTGGCATATTGGGCATATCGTTAAATTTCTTTTTCATCATATCCTGTAAGTCTTCACATTTTGTCTGCAATACATATTCCTGCCCTGTAAATTTTAGATACAAATTAATCAAACCAGCGCTTAACTGCGGGATATAAAATACAATAAATCCCATAATAATAAAGATTGCGCTTAATACAATTATTAAATATCTTATCATTATAACTAACCATCTTTTAATAATCTTATTGTCATCTTTCCAGTATCAGAATGCAATGTAACCCCGAATTTGCCAATCTGCTCAATTCGCCCTATTGGGGTCGTTGCCTTTTCTCCATAAACACGGTCTTCAATGATACATGCCTTAAAATTCCTGTATATAATTATGCTCTTTACCTCCTTAACCGCCTGACTTGCCATGGCCTCTTTGGTCTTCTTTACCCTCTCCTTCTTTACCTTTATAACCTTCTTTTTCCACTTTGCCTTCATTATAGAAGAGACAGGCATATCAAAAGATGTAATGCTAACCATATGAGGCGGTGGGGGGAGACTAATATCCCTTTCTACCTTGGGCATTGGCCTCTTTTCTGTATTATAAAAGAATATGCCCACTGGAATTACTAAAATAGGCAATAAGAATATTAGGTAATAACTAATTGCGCTTAACTTCATAATGGCATAAGTTCAGAACTTACATATCGCTTGCCTTCAATGGTAATAAAATAGACCTCCTGTTTTTGTGATTCCTCTTCTCTCACCCTTCCTCTTGAGCCTCTATTGTATTTAATAGCTCCTTTTTTTATAATGGATATATCTTTTATATAAAAAATACCTATACTTGAATAAAGAGAAGTCAATTTTTCAATGCCTTCATTCAGTGTTTCTGCCTCTAATACAACCTTATAATTAAATGATGATACATCTAAAGTCAATCCACTCTTTTCAATGGTATTTATAGCGCTATTAAAACGCTCTAAAAAATACGGCAAATTTAATATCTTTTGATGATTGCGTTTTACATATTTTATCCCTTCTTCAAGCACATATACCCTGCTCTGATAATACCACAAAAATTCAAGGCTCGCCACTAAAATAAGGGCCATAATACTTATAAAGGCTAATTCGCGCCATAGTATTTTTAGATATTTTTTCATAACTATCCCTTACAATATCTTATTAATGTCAAATCAATTATGGCTGTCCCATTGGCACGGGCATCGTATCAGCATTGGGAGAATTGACAGATGATGATTTATTCACAGCTCCACCCAATATACTGATCTTTACATGAAATGGTAACATGCCTTTATTATCATCATAATTAAAATCAGGGATATTCTCAACATCAAATACCTCTTTAAGACTATAAAAAAACTGATAAAATATGCTCTCTGCCTCCAATACGGGGGCTTTAATAGCCCCATCTAACTCAGCGGTAACCCCCTTGGCGAATTTAAGGTCAATAGAGTTTATAAGCATCTCATCTGGTATGCGTATAACAAGCTCATTTAAAAATTTTATAGGGATATATCCATCTTGAATGCCCTGCAATATGTCAAGAATATCCTTAAGCCTCTTCTGCTTATCTTCAGAAGGGATTAATTTACTTACCCTATTATAATCAGAAAGATATTTATGGGTCTCGGCATCAAGCTCTGCCTTAAGCTCTTTTGTCTCCTTAACTTTATATCCAGTTATCCCCAAGATAATAACTAATATAATTGCTGCCCATGTCGCTATCCATAATCCAATCTTACTTGCCTTTAGAGCGGCAATCAGGTCAGGGTCTAATAGATTAAATGTCTCATCACCAAACAAAAGGCCATATACAAAGGGATATTTCCTTACTGTATCGTCATCAACCCCCCTTATCACAGTATTAAAGCTCGGGAAATCTCCCTTTTCCGTCCACCAATCTCCCCACCCATCAGTAGGGGTATCTACAGGGGCGTATATTAAAACCCGTTCAATCTCATAGCCTTGAGCGCTTATAAATGTTATTGTGGTCTCCATTGACTTTCTTATTAGCTCAGTCCTGTCTCCGCCTTCAGCAGGGTCTTCGCGCACATAAAATATTTCTATTCCTCTATTAACAACTGTTATAACATTACGTCGGGATACGTGCACAGAGGCAACCAATTTATCCTTTCCTGCAACCTGAGAGGAAAGAGATGCAAGGGCAATAAAATTTATGCAAACATAATAGGGAATGCCATTCGCCTCAAATATCTCCTTTATAGCATCTTCAACAGGGGCGGCCCTGAAGAGCATAAAGTTGACGTTCATCTGGGCGCCTTCCTTGCTTAACACGTTAAACCATATCCTGTAGCCCGCCTCTCCAAGAAGCCCCAAGTCACGCAGCCTATCTTCTACCTGCAATCCCAGAATTGTCGCATCAGTAGCTGGAAAAAAACCTTTCTCTACATAAAAGCCAAGCCCCAAAACGCCCCTTTTAACCCTTTCATTAGAGAGCCAGCCTGGCTCTTTAAGTTCTTGAGGGGGGGTGCATGACCATATCTTTTTCTGCCTCTGGGCAACTGCAAAAAACTCAGGCTCTTCAGGGCTTGCCTTTGCGCTAATGATAAATTTATTTTTCCATGGGTTCATAATTCTATCAATTTTACTTTACTGCAGATATTAAGTTATAAATAGGCCCTATAAGACCTAATGCTATCACCATAAACAATAGGCCTGCAATGGTTATCAGTATAGGCTCTACTAATTTAGATATGTTTTCAACAAGGTTTAATACAATCTTTCTGTAATATGCAGAAAGCTCTACAAACTGACTATCCAATGTCCCTGAATGCTCTCCTACCCCTATCATCCTCAGATCAAAAGGGGAAAATATCTTTGTCCTGTAAAAAGCCTCTTTCATTGAAACCCCCCCTGCAACAAGCTGTTTTATCTTCTCTACAGCATTTCTATAGACCAAATTGGTCATACTGTCTTCCATAAGTTGGAGGGCGTCAACTACTGGGACACCGCTCTTTATCAAGAGGGCAAGGTATTCATAAAAAAAGGCAAGCTGAGAATTCCTGACAATAAGCCCTACAATCGGAATTTTTAAGATTATCTTGTCTTGAACAAGCCTTGTCTTTGGATTAAGCTTCATAGAGGTAATAATCGCTATTAATGCAATAACAAAAAAAGGTAATGACCACCAATACTTCTGAGAAAGGTCAGTCGCTACAATAAGCCCTTTTGTAATAACAGGTAGCTTAATGTTCATTGTCTTAAAGACGCCGAGTATCTTTGGAAGCACATAAAACATCCAGAACGCCATAGAGCCGCCCATAGCAACCAGTACAAACATCGGATACATCATAGCGCGCTTGGTGGCGGATATTATATCGTCTATGTGTTGAATATGCTGTGCGGCATGTTCCATCGTAAGGTCTAAATTTCCGGAGCGCTCCCCTATGTCTATTATAGTGCAAACAAGCTTGCTGAAGATATGGGGCATATCCCTCATGGACTGAGACAGAAACATACCCTGTTGAACATCATTGACCATCTTAAAGAATACTTGCCTTAACTTAAATTTTTCACATTGCAGCCTGAACTCGTCCAGCGCCTCTAAAAGAGGGACCCCTCCTTTTAACATAAGGCTTGCATTATGAAAAAACTCTATTAAGTCCTGCCTCATAATTTTGGGCGAAAGCAGGTTGGTGATAAAGACAGGAGTTGACTTATATCTTACAAGATATAGATTTTGCTCTTTGAGAAAGCGGTATAGCTCCTGAAGGGTGTCAAACTGCCCTTGGCTCTTTATAACATCTCCTGTAGGGCTTACGGCCTCATACTTATAGACAGGCATAGCTTATTGCTTATTTACCCTCTAAAATTCTTTTTTTTCTAAATCTATATAGGCAACTAAAGTAATAATAGTAAAATAAAGCGCCGTATAAAGGGTTACAAAGGACAAAAACCTTATATCATGCATAGAATTATACACTATATCCTCAATACATGAGTAATAGTCCAGTGAAGGCAACAGATAATATAAAAGTTTTGAAATTAATATGTAAAAGTCATTCTTAAACTTTTCTGAAAGTTCAAGGACCTCTTTAGTTGAATGGGCAATAAGGTAAAATGCCGCTGAGCTTAAAAGCGCCCCTGTGGCACTGCTTATAAACAAAGAGAACAACACAGAGATGCTAATCAAGATTGACCCTTCCAAGAATGTCAGATAGAGAAAATACAGACCGCCTTTTAAGGAGGTAACATTAAACAATAATAAAAAAGGGGCAACTATTACTAAAAACAGCAATAATAACCCAAGATTACCCAGTATCTTTCCTATAACATAATCTATTGGCCTAATGGGCTTTGTCAATACTAAATAGGTTAAATTGTCATATATCTCTTTTCGCTGGGAAAAGGTTACATACACAATAGTAATGCCGCATGTAAGCAGGTTGATAAAAGTAAGCATTGAGACCTTAAAGGTAATGGCCTGCTCTACAAGGCTTATATCCGCCAAAAACTTGCTTAACCCTATGGAACACAGAAAAAATACCAGTAAGACCCACATAAACCTGTCTCGCAGGCCATAAATAAATGTGTATTTTGATATTGTTAATATCTTTTTAGGGGCTACCATTACGCTATTTCTCTCCTATTGTAGTCAAAAATGCACGCTCCAAAGAGTCCTTTCCAGCCGTATTCAGCAACTGCTGAGGCTGTCCTATATACTGTATTCCATTAGAGTGCAATATGGCTATTCTATCCGTTATTTCCTCTAAATCTGAGAGAATATGGGATGAAAAAAATATAGTCCTCCCCTTTTCTTTCTCTTCCAGAATAATATCTTTAAATATAACACGTGCCTTTGGGTCAAGCCCGCTTAACGGCTCATCTAATATAAGGAGCGGGGTCTCAGGGATAATGGTGGCGATAAGGCCTATCTTTTGCCGCATACCCTTAGAATAATCCTTAATCTGTCTTTTTAGCATTGATGGATCAAGCTCAAGCCGCTCAGCCATTGTAAATATTGACTTTCTCTCTATTGTCTTTCCATATAATGAGGCCATATATGATACGAACTCTATTGATGTCAGGTGAAGAGGCGGCTGAAATACCTCAGGGAGAAAGGATAAGAGCTGCTTTGCCTCTATCCTAAAATTTTCTTTATTCCCCACTAAAATTGTCCCCTTATCCGGTCTTGAAAGGTTTACGATTATCTTAATAAGGGTAGTCTTTCCAACGCCATTAAGCCCTATAAGGCCAAAGCATTCACCTTCCCTTACCTCAAGGCTAATATCATCTAATACAAGTTTTTTGCCAAAATTTTTCGTTATATTTTTAATTAATAACATTCTTATTATCCTCAGTATCTTCTTTAGAAGATGCCTCAAGCCTCTCTATATAGTAATAGAGGGTGCTCCTGCTTACTTTGAGGATCTGCGATGCCTTCGCAACGCTCCCATTAGCCATAGTTATTGCCTTATGGATTATCTTTAATGTAACCTCATTCCTTATCTTCTCAAGACCTGCTGACAAATCCATGTGACCTATTACAATATATCTATCTTTGGGCGCATTATCCTCCATCTCCAAAAACAAAAGGGCGCGTTTTATAGAATTGATAATCATATCCAAGGGGGCTGGCTTTTGAAGATAATCAAATGCCCCATTATTTATGGCCTGAATTGCAGCATCTTTTGTCTCTTGGCCTGTTAAAACAATAACCTTTCTCGCGTACGAATTGAGCATATACTTCAGTATATCCATGCCTATCTTAGGGGTATTCTCTAAGGGAGGAAGCCCGAGGTCAAGGATTACAATCTCAGGGTGGATGTCATCAAACACGCTCTTCCATGATATCTTGCCATTTTCCATAAAGACCTCGCATTGTTTGCTAAATTCCTGCTGCAAGGCCAGATAAAGCTGCTCTGCTAATGCTATATCATCATCTACTATTAAAATAGAACGCCGTTTTTTCCTCTTTAATTTGAGCTTCATCACATTTATACGACTGTTTCTCTCTTCTTTATTGCTTGCGCCTTGTTTGTTATTAATAAAAGCCGTTTTCTATCAAAAAAAATCTTTTTAGTCAACTATTATTCTATTAACTTTTTAAACACCTTTATCAATGCTGAAAACAACTTACAAAATATGCCCATTTAGCCGCACAGATAACAGATATTGACTTTACGATAATATCATATAAAATTGAGACTATCAATACGATGGGAGCGTAAAATAGTGGAGCCTCTCTTATATCGTTTCAATCCGTGGTGGGAATCATATAGCTGGCCTGAGTTTGTTCCAAGGGAAGGCTATCTCAAAGCCCTTTTGTCAGCTCAAGAGAGAAGAGACATCATTCTCATTACAGGGCTCAGGAGAACAGGAAAAACTACCCTGATGAAGATGGCAATTCAGGGGCTCATAAGGGATTATGGGGTCAATCCCTCTTACATATTTTATTGTTCCCTTGATTACTACGGGCTTGAGCGCTGTTCCATTATTGAGATTGTAGAGGAGTTTCTTAAAATCCAGAGGATATCCACATCTGAAAAGACCTTTCTGTTCCTTGACGAGGTGGCCTATAAGGAAAACTTCAGCCTGCAACTAAAAAACCTCTATGATACCTTCAATGTCAAGATCTATGCATCCTCTTCATCCGCCTCATCGCTCAAAGACAAAAAGGCGTTACTTACGGGAAGAGAGAGGATAATTGAGATATTGCCCCTTGATTTCCATGAATTTTTGAAATTCAAAAATCTTTCCATAAAAAAGGCCGATAGCCATCTCCTTGAGGTAGCATTCCTTGAATACATGGAGACAGGCGGGATGCCTGAATATGTCCTTACAGGCGACCCTGAATACATCAAACAGTTGGTTGATGACATAATCTATAAGGACATCATAAGCCGCCACAAGATAAGGGATGAAATGGCTGTAAGAGACTTCTTTCGCCTCCTTATGGAAAGGGCAGGGAAACAGTTGAGCCTCAACAAGATTTCAAAGATCCTCGGGATAAGCGTTGATACTGCCAGAAGGTTTCTAAGCTACTTTTCAAGCGCCTACATAATCTATACTGTAGAAAGGTGCGGCAAACTAAATGAAAGGCTAAATGCCCCCAAAAAGGTCTATGCAGGCGATATAGGCATACGCAACGCCATAACAGGCATGAGGGATTTAGGAGCAATATTTGAAAATCTGGTCTTTTTCGCCATAAAGCGCAAAAGGCCCTGCTATCTTTTGAAAGATGGGGTGGAAATTGACTTTTTCACTGAGGACAGGTGGCTGATTGAGGCAAAATATGGCCAGAAGCTGACCCCAAAGCAGGCAAGGCTCTTTGAGACAGTGGATGCAAAAGGCCGTGTGCTGGTTGATTCGCTAAAGGGCCTTCAAAATCTTTACAATCTACTGGGACGCGAGTATGAGGCATTTTCTTAATATTGAGAAATTTGTCTTGACATTGGGGGCCACCTCAGTTGACAATCTACAATAAGAATACGCAAGGAGGCATAGTCAAATGGAGACAATATCCATTGATGAGCTAAATGATATATTAGAAGAAACAAGTGAAAATATAGATGAGCCTTCTCTATATAAGGTTATTTTGCTAAACGATGACTATACTACAATGGATTTTGTAGTAAAAATTTTAGAAGAGGTATTCCATAAGAGCCCTGCGGAGGCTACAGGCATTATGCTGCTTGTCCATAATAAGGGTTTTGGGGTATGCGGAGTTTACACCAAAGAAATTGCTGAAATGAAAATAAATAAAGTGCATTCAAGGGCAAGAGAGGCAGGGTTTCCCTTAAAAGCGATTATGGAACAGGCATAGTTGCCATAATTCCCAACAGCTATACAATATCATTAACTTAAAATTTTTCTTAAAAACAACACAAATATCCATGGCGCTTACTCTACCGCGGCGAATAAAAATAAGAAATAATTTTCATTGCAGATTTAAATGTCTTCTGTCATTTTTATTGCGTTTTATTATAATTTATCCATATTTTTTTTCAAACTCAGCCATAAATTCAACAAGCCTCTTTACCCCTTCAACTGGAAAGGCATTATAGATAGATGCCCTTATGCCACCGATAGACCTGTGCCCCTTTAGGCCTACAAGCCCGTTTTGGGCAGCCTCCGCTATAAACATCGCCTCAAGTTCCGAGGTCGGGAGGTTAAAGGTTACATTCATAAAAGACCTTGAGGATTGCCTTGCATGAGGCCTGTAAAATCCTGATTTATAAAGAATATTATATAATATACCTGCCTTTTCTCTATTGCGTCTTTCCATTGCCTCAACCCCGCCGTTCTGCCTTATCCATTTCAATACCCTTCCAACGCAATATATTGCAAAACATGGCGGGGTATTAAACATAGAGCCCTTTTCCGCATGGGTCTTATACCTGAAAAATGTAGGAAGGGTTGGAGGGGCATTGTCTAAGAGGTCTTTTCTGATTATCACGATTGTAACCCCAGCAGGCCCCATATTCTTCTGCGCTCCGGCAAAAATGAGGCCAAACCTTCTAATATCTATCGGCCTTGACAATATGTCTGAGGACATATCGCTTATAAGCATCTTATCCTTGTCAGGGAATGAGTGAAACTGCGTGCCGTATATGGTGTTGTTGGAGACAAAATAGAGATACTCCGCATCATCATCTACTTCATAGTCGTTATCATCCGGCACATGGTCAAAACCTGAGCCTTCGCTTGAATATGCAACCTGCACCCTTGCGACGATCTCCGCCTCCTTAATAGCCTTTTTTGACCATGTCCCCGTATTTAAATAAGCCCCTTTCTTATCCGGCATAATAAGGTTCATAGGCGCCATTGCAAACTGCATGGAGGCGCCGCCCTGCAAGAATAATACAGCATAATCTTGAGGTATAGACAAAAGCTCCCTCAAGTCCGCTTCCGCCTCCTCTACTACGGCCATAAACTCCTTAGACCTGTGAGACACCTCCATTATGCCCATTCCAAGCCCCTTATAGTTGAGTATATCCTGTGAAGCCTCTTCAAGCGCTGTATATGGCAAGGTAGATGGGCCTGGGTTAAAATTATATACTCGTTCTGTCATGTTTGCCTCCTTTTATATTTTGAGTGCTGAGGACTGAGTGCTGAGGACTGAGTGCTGAGGACTGAGTGCTGAGTGCTGAGTGCTGAGTGCTGAGTGCTGAGTGCTGAGTGCTGAGTGCTGAGTGCTGAGGACTGAGGACTGAGGACTGAGGTCTTCCTTCTGCCTGTTAAAACATTTATTTGTTATTAAAACACTCAACACTCAGTCCTTTCAATATTACAGTTCATTATTATGATGTCATGTAGTATGATAGTTAAAGTAGCTTCAAATAAAAAAAGGACGGTGAAGAAGACTCGCCCGCCCTTTAAGTTTCAGTTATCCTCCATGGACACCACATTTTGCAAGCTAAAGTTCTGAGGACCGAATTGAAGGACTGAGTGTCTAAAACATCCTTTGGGATTTGTTGTTAAAATACTCAGTCCTCAGCACTCAGTCCTCAGTCCTACTCAACACTCAGTCCTCAGCACTCAGTCCTCAGTCCTACTCAACACTCAGTCCTCAGTCCTACTCAACACTCAGTCCTTAATTAAAAGAACCAGATCAACTCTGTTGCAAAGCGCATGGACACATCGTTTGAATCATCTGCATCATCAAAGTTTACGTTATCAACATATGCCTGAAGCGCCTGAGTAATATCTTTTGCGCCGGAACCGGGGAAGAGGAATGCGGCTCCGCCTTTAATGGTTACGTTCTTATAGAGCTTATAAGAAAGCTCATTATTCCATTCAATCCCCATAAAGTCATCTATATCAATGTCTCCAGCAACGCCTTTGTTGGCATAATATACCTCAACTGCCTCTGCCTCATCAAACCACATCGCCATTACATTGCCCTTGTATCCCCATTTGCCCCATGCTGCCTTTAGGCCGCCGCCAACCATTATAAGGCCGGGGTTGTCAAAGCTGGCCTTGCCGTTAATTCCGCCGCCTGTCATAGCGCCGCTGCCGTAATAGGCAGGCAGGATGCTGTATAGTATCTGGCCAAACATGTTGTTGCCGTCAAAAGAGATGCTCTGCTCAGAGCCAAAGGCAGGGCCAAACCTTGTAATGCCGACTGCAGGCGTCCAGCCATCAAGGTCATCGTCATCCAAATCATCATCGCCCTGCGCATACAATCCGCCGATATGAATCTCAAATTTCTTTATCCCAACCTGTTCGCGGAGATCAAAAGCAACATCAGCAAATGTCGCCCATGAGCTGAGGTCATATTCCTTTCCGCCTAAATACTCCGGCATATCATAATCTCCAAAGCCATAGGCCACTTCCATAGAGAACTTTGCGATCCCTACCCTGCCATTGCTCTGAAGACCTACAAAATGATGCTGAATATTCTTTCCAGCCTGATCATTTTTATCAAGCATATAGAAGCCTTCAATCTCTGCAAAGTCAAACTTATATGCGAGCTTTCCATAGATGAATGTCCTGTCTGAATCCTTTGCGTCATTCGCTGGGCCAAGCGGATTACTTGTGGGCTGGATATAACCTGCCTCATCCTCGCCTTTTTTGATATACCAGAGCGCCCACTTATAACCATCAACGCCGCCAACGATACCAACGCCGGGGTCATCATCGCCATAGACAAGGCCGCCGTATTTGATGTCAACGCCCCTTGCATCCCAGCCTGCCTGAATCCTTGAATAAATCAGCGGGATATTAAAGGTTGCAAGAAGCCTCTCTATACCAAACTGCTGCGTCTGGCTGCCTGCAGCAAAGTCTGTCCTGTCAACAGTCTGGCTTGCCCAGAGAGAATCATATTCAAGGGCCATGTACACATCCCAGTCAGAGCCATGCGCAAAGTTAAAGAACAGCCTGTTTTCGTTCCTGAAATAGCTGTCCTTTACATCGCCCGCGCCCTCTGTAAGGTGGCCCCTTGAATTTACGCTAACAGGCCCTGTCGCAGGCATTATCCCTGCTGCTGCTGCGCCATCCACATCATCGCTAAGGCCAAAATCCCTGTCAATCTCAGCAGTAGGGATAAGACGAACCTGAGCGCCCATCTTGACTGTAATGTCTCCGATGGTATTTACCTCTACAGAGCCCGGCCCAGCATAAGAAGAACCTGCAAGACACAGGCCCAAGACAACAAAGAAAATCAGGCCAAATAGACCTCTCCCAGATTTAAACATAACAAAACCCTCCTTTTAATGTTAATGTTTTTTAAAAATACAATAAAATTATAAAAAACTTTTTATAGGTCTTCCCCAAAGACCTATAAGCCCGCCTATAAAATCAACAAACGCCAATATATAAAACAAAATTCTACGATATGCAACACAAAAATAAATGCAAAACCAAATTTTATTCAGCCAACCCCTTCATCTTAAAACGCGAGAGCGCATCTTTTCTCTTTAAAAATGCCTCCCTTACAATATTCATATCCTCAACAAACTGCTCAAGCTCTTCAAGGGTAAGGGCCTGCGGGCCATCGCAGAGAGCGCCCTCAGGGTCAGGATGGCACTCTACAAGTATAACATTCGCCCCTGCTATAACCCCCTGACTGGATGCCGTTGAAATATCAAAAAGGCCTTCTGGCGAGGTGTCCTTGCCGCCAATTGAATGGCTCGGGTCAATGCATACGGGAAGCCTTGTAAGCCTCTTAACCACAGGGACATGGGCAAAGTCAACCATATTTCTATGAGGCGCTCCAAGGTGAGACTTTACTCCTCTTAGACAAAAGATGATATTTCTGTTCCCCTCGCTTGCAACATATTCACAGGCGTTAAGGCTCTCTTCAAGCGTAAGCCCCATGCCCCTCTTGTAAAGCACAGGAAACTCCTTTTGAGAGCCGACAGCCTTTAACAACTCAAAGTTCTGGGCATTTCTTGTCCCTATCTGAAGCATTACCCCTGTAGGCCTCCCCGCCCTTTCAAGCTCCTCATATATCTCCTCTATATGAGATTCCTTTAACACCTCCATAGCTATAAGCCTTATCCCGTATTTTCCAGCAAGCTCAAAGAGCCAGCACAGACAATCCCTCCCGTGCCCCTGAAAGTCGTAAGGGCTTGTCCTTGGCTTATACGCGCCCATGCGCGCTGTCTCAATGCCAAGCCCCTTTAGACAGCTAAAGATCGCCTCTACATACTCTGGCGTATCGACCGCGCAAAGCCCTGCTATTATATGAAAGGAATCCTGATCAAAGTGAAGCCCCTGATAGTCAAAGCCCACTGGCACAATGTCAATATCGTGCCTTCCTATCTGCCTGTATTTCGTTGATACCCTTACAACCTTTTCAACGCCCCTCATTGATTCAAGAACATCCTGCGGTATATTGTGCGTAGAGCCTATAAGGTGTATCTCGCATACGCTCCTTGTCTCTCCCTCTATCTCTATTATCTTTATGTTGACCTTTGGAAAATTGCTTATAAAGTCTTCTATCTTTTTAAACTCTTTTGAGTCCTTTTGAATATTGGGTTCTAAGATTACTATCATTTTACCTCTTCTCTCCTTATTTATTATTTTGTATCTTATGCACAACTTCTTCAAACTTGTCCGATGGAACAGGAGGACTAAAATAATACCCCTGCACCATATCCGCCCCAAGACCCCTTAATATCTCTAACTGCTCTTTCATTTCCACCCCCTCTGCTACTGTCTTGAGATTTAGGTTCTTTGCAAGGGATATGGTAGCGGAATTTATTACAAGGCTGTCTCTGTCTTCAGGCAGCCCCATAACAAAAGACCTGTCTATCTTCAACTCATCTATCGGAAATTTATTAAGATAATACAATGAAGAATATCCTGTGCCAAAATCATCCATAGCTAACAGTATTCCAAGGGATTTTAATTTATTTAGCAACTTATTGACATTTTCCTCATCATCCATAACAACGCCTTCAGTAATCTCCAAGGCTATGGCGCCGCTTGGGATATTATATTCTTCTATAATATCCTTAATCTTTAAAACCAATGAAACATCCCTGAACTGACGGGGAGAAAGGTTCATTGCCACATGAAGGCTTAACCCTTTATCAATCCATCTCCTTACCTGCCTGCATACCTCTTTTATAATCCACTCTCCAATAGGTATTATAAGCCCCGTTTCCTCCGCTATTGGTATAAAGTCAACAGGCGATATCAGCCCAACATCCGACTGCCACCTTATAAGGGCCTCTGCGCCCTCGACCTTTCCTGATTTAAGGCCCACCTTTGGCTGATAGACAAGAAAAAACTCTTCTCGTTCAAGGGCATGATGAAGCCTTTCCTCTAACATTAACCTCTTTTTTATCTTCTCATTCATCTTATGAGAAAATACGCCAGTGGCATCTTTCCCCTTCTCTTTTGAATGAAACATGGCTATCTCAGCATTTCGTATAAGGGTCTCCGCATCATCTCCATCATCAGGAAAGAAGGCTATCCCAACGCTTATAGTAACCCTCACCCTGTTGCCATCAATTATAAATGGCTCAGTAAGAGCCTTCCGTATCCTTCTTGACACCTCAAGCACATACTCACTGGCCTTAAAGTTAAAGATAAATACCGCAAACTCATCTCCGCCAAGCCTTGCGATGGTATCCTTTTGCCTTACGCACTTAGAAATGCGCCTTGTCATGTATTGTAAAAGCTTATCCCCTATATGATAACCTATGCCCTCATTGACAATCCTGAAGTCATCAATATCAAACAGCAAAACAGCCAGTCTCTTCCGCCCCTTTTCTGACTGGCTTATAACGGTATTAAGCCTTTCTATAAAAAGATTTCTGTTGGGAAGGCCAGTAAGGGCATCATAATTTATCTGATATTCAAGGGACTTTTTTATCTTTTTTATCTCTGAAAGGTCATAGAACAGGGAGACATAATTAATAACTTCATCATTTTCATCCGTTATCGCCATTATAGTAAGGTGCTCAGGATATGCCTCGCCTGTCTTTCTCCTGTTCCATATCTCTCCGCTCCATATCCCGCGCTCATTTATCTCCTGCCACATATTCCTGTAAAAATCAGGGCCATGTTTATCTGACTTCAATATCCGCGGATTCTTTCCAATTACCTCCTCTGGCTCATAGCCTGTTATTCGGGTAAACGCAGGGTTCACCAACAGGATATTGCCCTCTTTATCTGTAATGGTGATGCCCTCTATGCTGTTTTCAAAAATCTTTCCTGCAAGCTCTAACTGCTCTTTCGCCCGTTTAAAAAATGTTATATCCTGAAGTGTCCCAGAGATAAAAATCTCTCTATCGCTATCCTGCATATCCTTTGAGATAGTCTCTTCTTGAGATGTTAAGCCTATAAGCTCACAGTGAAAATCCCTGTAAGAGGATTTTCCAATGGGCTTTATAGAGAGGTCAAGGCTCACTAATACCTCTTTTTTTAGCGCCTTATCAACGGCCTCCTCAAAAGCCCTTTTATCCTTTGCGTCTATAAGACAGATAAAATCATCATATTTTATAATGCCCTCTTCCTCACCATCCATTCCTATGAGCCTGAGAAATTGCCTTGTGCACCATATCTCTTTTAAGTCTGGTCTTATTTCAAAGCTCCCAACCCTTGCGATGCGCTGGGCATTTTCAAGGTGCGCCTTGCCCTTTTTAAGAGCGGCCTCCATCTGTGAGCGGTTTATCTCATAGGACAAAACCTCTGACAATACCTTGACTAAGGTCTCAAGAAATCTTATCTCCTCTATTTTTTGGGAGTGCCCCTTTGAAAGATAAAGGCATAATAAGCCTACAGGACCGCCATCCTTGCCGGTAATAGGAACTATATAATGTCCATGCTCCTTTACATCCTTTGATTTATGACACTCCTTTTTGTGATGATTATCAAAGCCGCTGCAAAATATTATCCTGCCTTCCTTTATAGCCTTTCCGCAGGCGCAAATCCCTGACTGAATCTCACTGCATATATCGTCATTGCTTTCATCAAGGCTTACATGTGAAAACAAGTTAAACTTCTCTGATACATTATCACGCAGAAAGAATGCGGCACGAGGCTCAAGCGAAAACCAGTATATGGTAAAAAGCCTTTCAAGGATCCTGTCTATCCTTTTCTTTAAGGCTACATCTTCCCATGCAATAGATAATATCTCATTTATTACCTCAAGCTGACGGGTCTTGTTCTGAAGAAGCTCCTTTGACTTTACAACATCAGTAACATCTCTTCCAAGAACCACCAATCCCTTACGGCTTCCATCCTTATTAAAAAGGGGTATTTTATAGACGTCAAATATCCTTTCTCCCCCCTCTGGAAGGCTAATAACTTCATAACTTCTGGAAAGACTGCCTTTTTTCCATGCAAGCCTGTCCGTATATTCACAAGTAAGAAACGCCCCCTTAAAGAAAGGGGAATACTCTGCAAGCTCTAAATCAGTATTGCCCTTAAAATCAACGCTCTCAAGGCGAAAAAGCCTTAAAATTGCAGGGTTTGCCTCAAGCCACCTGCCGTTTCCATCCTTAAAGCACACTATATCAGGAGTCGCTTCAAAAAAGGTCTTAAGCCTCTCTTCAGACTCAATAATCCTTTTAAGATCATCTAAAAGGGAATCTATTTTATCAAATGGATATTTATCCTTGAAAATTGTCAGTAATCTCTTGCCTTTCATTTCTAAATATTAACGATATTTATTATCAGTCAATTATCATTTGGTTATCATTTTATGCTATAAAAATAAAGGTAATCAAATTTTCTATAAAAGCAATAACTTTTTATTATCCTTCTCTTTTGACATCTCTATTTTAACGGAAAAAATTTTTGCTTAAAAATCAAAAGGTTATTTAAACAATATTATCTGTTTACCAATAGCCGTCTCACAATGTCCAGCGCTGTTTCAGCGGTCATAGTCTGAACTTCTTCACGTGAGCCGCAAAATTTGAATTGTTTAATTATTATTTTTATCATGTTTATATCATCTATTTTTACTGTTATAAGACCGTTGTCGTGAGAATAATCTGGATATTCATCTTTTATAATAGAATTTTCCTTTTTATCCCTATAGCCTATGCCAATAAACACTGTTCCTACAGGTTTTTCATGGCTACCGCCTGTCGGCCCTGCAATCCCTGTTACTGCAACTGCCAAGTCTGCCTCCGAGCGTATTATTGCGCCTTTTGTCATCTCAAGACATGTTTCGGCGCTTACTGCGCCGAATTTTGAAATGGTTTCCTCTTTTACGCCAAGCATCTGTGTCTTTGAACAGTTAGAATATGTTATAAAGGCCCTGTCAAACCACTGAGAGCTTCCAGAGACCTTGGTAATCCTGCTTGCTATAAGCCCCCCTGTGCATGACTCAGCTATAGAAATCTTCTTCTTCCGGCTTAATAAAAGCTTACCAAGAGATTCTTCAAGGGTGCGGTCGTCTTCTGCGACTATGTATTCATATAGACTTTCCTTTACATAAGATAATGCCTTATCTAATCTTTTTTTCGCCTCAACCTCGCTCTTGTCCTGTGCAGTAATTGTCAATAATACCTCTGGAAACCTTGGATAATATCCTATGCTAATCCCCTTTTCTCTACTTAAAGACGGGGCTATAAGGGACTCAATCTCTGTCTCTAACAGCCCAAAGAGCCTAAAAGTTTTTTGCTCCACTGTATCCTCAGGGGGCAGATTCTTTCTTAGGCAGGGAAGAACCGCATTTTTTATCTGCTCTTCAAGCTCTAAAGGGACGCCAGGGAGAAAGAACAAAAGCCTCCCCTTATGCTCCAGCATATAGCCCGCGCAATGGGAGTTAGGGAGCAATGGGGAAGCGCCGTCTGGAAGAAATGAGAGCTTTTTTCTCTGGATCGTATTAAGCCTGTATGACCTCTCTGCAGCGCACCTATCAAGCAATTCACTTATGGAGGCGTTTTCCTTTAGGCTTAAAGAAAGCGCATACGATACCGCCTCATTTGTTATATCATCAGGGGTCGGGCCAAGGCCGCCTGATACAATCACAAAATTAGAACGCCTTATCGCCTCATTAAGCGCCTCTTTTATCTCTTCTATATCATCGCCGACGCTTGTTATACGGCTTATCGTATAACCAGCGGTAAAAAGCGCCCTTGCGGAAAAATTACTGTTTATATTTAAGACCTTACCAGATATAATTTCGTCTCCTATTGCTATAATTTCTCCCTTCATAGCCTAACTCCCCTTTAAAAATAGACACGGCAATGGCCGCTATTGACCCCCTATAAAATTAAGGCGCTGGACGCCGTAAGGGCCAAATACCTCTAATTCCGCTATGCCATCGCCATTTAAGTCAATAGCCCTTATCGCATAACCGCTGCCATCCTTATTGGCATTATACCAGTCCATCTCCTCTCCCTTAGGAACTGGCATTGCCATATAATCAGGCCGAAAGGCCATATTCAACTCATCAATGAAGAATATGCCTCTATTCCTGTCAAAATATCCTGAACCAATGTCAGATGAGCTTAAATAATTAAATATATAATCAAGATATATAATATATGGATAAAATTCTTGAGTAAAACCACTATGATATACTATTTTAAGGTTATCTTGGACAAAAATCCCAGGCGCCAAATCTCTGTCTTCTGCTGTTGTAAAAATAGACGGAGCAACTATTATAATTGAACTGTCAGCCATGGACGCGGCCACTACACCCTTTGAGGTAAGCAATGTGTCTTTTATTAAGACCTCTTTAAGCTGCGATGATAAATCAGTATAATCATAAGGGGCTGGATACAGCACAATTTTAAAGGTATAGAAAGAAATAGAGATTGCGCCATCCTTAAGCGTCTCTATAATGGGAGAGGCTTGAGACGCCCCCTCTCTTAATATAAAAACATCATCAATCATAAAGGACAATATGGTCTCATTACTGCCTATCTTATAGCGCAATCGCATAAGATAAGAGGCATTGTCATCCCCTTCTATTATTTCTCCTTCTGAGCCGAAGAATGCGTCAATCATTATCTTTGCTATTGAAAAGAGGGGAAGCCTGTCTCCGTCTTCAAGGCGCAGGACATCCCTTTTACAATCAAGGGCGCCTTCCATCGCCTCTGACGCAAGGCCGGGAAAAAGGCTAATGCCATGAGAAAACCTCTCACTGTCTCGCCTAAACATTGCCTCAAGCAGTCTTGAAAGGCTATTAATCCATTCAAGCCTTAAAGATGCTCTTTTTTGAATGGCAAGATTAAATATATTTCCTATCGTCTCATTTATAACCAAAAGTTGCGCTATACTCAGGCTGTCAACCTCCCCTATAACATTATCTATAACTGAGATGACCGTATCCCACAACTCTGATGACTGTATCTCCTCCGCCTCCATAAAGGAAAATTTATAATGAACTGTCTTGAGCTGGGTTACGTAATCTATTTGACCCTCCTCCTCTGTTGCGTTATCGCTAATAGCCTTATCGCCCGTCCCATTGTCTGATGAGTCAGTTGCGTTTAAAGCGCCTGTCTCAAGAGCGCTGTCTGCCGTTTCATAACCTGTCTCATTGCCTGAGACCTGTGTAGTATTGCTTGAGGATGCCTGAGAAGCATTGCCTTCCTGCGCAGCCTCTGTTGTATTTGTAGAAGAGGCTGTCTCATTCGCTGACGGTGACTGGGAGGTCTCCCGTTCAAAATATGCCGTAATTGTGTAGTTGCCGCCTATATCCGTAAAGGTATAGCTTGAAAGAGCGCCGACTGAACTCCCGTTTACAAGCACATCTTTAACCTTAAAATCAGTATCAGGCGTTATGGTAAAGCTCTTAGAATACCCTTCTGTAACAGTAACATTGCCTGAAGGCGATATAGTGCCATTGCCGCCGCTTGTAGCCCTTATTACGAACTCTTGAAGCGGTATAATCTTATAGGTTTCAGTATTTACATCTTCTGCATTTCCATAGGCATCTACAGAAAAAAACTTTAGCGTTGTATTAGAGGAGACAGTTATGGCAGAGGAATAAACAGAAGATGAGGTTGTTGGAGTGGTGCCATTTACAGTATAATAGGTGTTGGAGCACCCTGAGCCCCCGCTGTCACTGCAGCTTAATGTTACTGTAAATGATTCATGGTATGTGCCGCCGTCTGGAGATGCAGTCGTAACAGGGGCGGTAGTGTCTTGGGTGCTTACGGTTATTGTAATAGAATCAAGGGATGGCGTCCTCCTTGGAGAAAGCGAATGTAAATGCGCCTTCCACTTTAAAGAGGTGCCTGAAGAAGAAAAACTTACGCTTCTTCCAGAAGATACCTTTTTCCATGCAGCGCCTCCATTGTTGCTCAGCCAAAAATCTATCTGGGTATTTACAGGAAGGGATGACGATGCGCTAAGGCTTGCCTGATAGATATTGTCATCAGTAGATATGACTGTAGAAGAATATGCGCTGCTCCTCTCTGTATTGTAACGGGTTAATGGAGAATATGCCCTCAAGCCGTTTAAAGAGTAATTGGCCGTGATTATCTCTTCAATTCCATCGCTATCAATATCGCCAACGCATATACCATGGGTAGGAAGGGCCTCAGAGGTTATCTCTACGCCTGATACGCCGCTAAATGGATTGCTCGTGCCATTGTTATAATAAAGAATATTACTATGCCCTTCATTGGCCGTAATAACGTCAAGATAGCCATCATGATTTATATCTGCTGCGATTATATCTACAGTGGGGTTGACATCAGTGGTTATATTAAGCCCTGATATACCGTTAAAGGGTGATGATGTCCCATTATTAAGATAAATACGATTTTTTTCATTATAATTACCAACAATAACATCTAAATCTCCATCATTATCAATATCAGCAAGTTTTATGACATAGGAAAAGCTGGAGTCGCTTGTTATATTGCCCCCAAGAGAGAAAGTGCCGTTTCCATCATTCAGGTAGTATCTATTTGGCTGGTCAGAGTTTGCCTCAACAATGTCAATGTCTCCGTCTGAATCTATATCCCCTAAGGCAATGCCCCTTGTATAAAACGCCGTGGAGCTTGATACAATAACTGTGCCGTTCACTCCATTAAATGGTGAAGATGCGCCATTGTTCTTATACGCCATATTGGGCTGGGCATAATTGCCAACTATTACATCCAGGTCGCCATCATTATCAATATCTCCTATCGCGATGTAAGTTGTTGCATTTGCCTCGCTTCCAATATTTTTGGGAGAGACGCCGCTAAATGGAGCGCTTGCCCTGTTGTTGAGATAGAGCCTGTTTACCCCATTATAGTTGCCAGTTACTATGTCAAGGTCGCCATCTCCATCCATATCTGCAAGGCGTATAACTACTGTGTCATCAGAGTCTCCAAGCGTTGCCTTGCTGCCTCCTGTTGGAAACACTGCATTGCTTACTCCATAACTGCCAGTTACTATATCCAGATCGCCATCAAGGTCTATGTCTCCAATAGCGCAAGAATAGGTCATATCCTGATAACTTGAGATGTCAGCGCCTGTAAAATTGCCCCAGTTAGTGGCATTAAGCGCATTTTTATAGACAACAGGAGAAGAGTTATAATTGCCTGCTATGATATCCACATGGCCGTCATTATCTACATCTCCTGTAGATATGGCGTAAGTCTTGGTAATTGAGCCATCTAATGATATTGTCCTCAGGCTTTCAAAGGGAGAATATGTCCCTTCATTTATATAGAGGATATTTTCATCATTATTCGTACCTGCCACTATGTCAACATCGCCGTCATGGTCTATATCCACAACGCCAAGCCCGTAAGTGCTATGGGATGCGCCAGATGAAAGCTCAGTTGGCGAGACCCCTGAAAAGAGCGTTGATGCCCCAGCATTATAAAAGACCTTTTCAGAACCCCCCTCAACCCCCATAACAACGTCTAAATATCCGTCTTTATCTATATCATATAGGGCTATTGACCTCACTGGATACGTCTCAGTCCCTATAGCGCCGCCTGAAGAGAATGTCCCGTTGCCGTTATTCAAATAATACCTTGATTTTGCGCCTAAATTACCTATGACAACATCTATATCGCCATCCCTGTCAATATCGCCCGCATCTAAGGATGTAGAAAAATACTCATAAGAAGAGATTGCATAGCCAGATGCAAACGTCCCGTTGCCATTATTCTTATATACGATATTCTTCTGATATTCATTGGCAGTTATAATATCCAAGTCCCCATCTGAATCAATATCCGCTAACGCTATTGCATTGGTATTATAAGTGGTTGAGCTATCAAGGGAAGATGATGAAAATGAGCTTGCGGAGCCGCTATTCTTAATCACATAATTTGATTCATACTTATTAGCCTCAACAATATCCATATCTCCATCATTATCTATGTCTCCGATAGCGATGTCTGTAGTGCTCCTTGATGAGCTGCTAACGCTTGTCCCGGAGGAAAACCCCCCGCTTCCATCATTCAGATATAGCCTTAACGGGCCCTCCCAATTGCCAGCCACTATATCAAGATAGCCATCTCCATCCATATCTTTAACGGCAATTGAGTAGGTAATATAAGAATCTGAAGAAACGCTTTGCGCCCTTGAGCTATTAAACGCTGATGGCTCTATAGCCCTTAATAACTTATTGTATGCGCTATAATTGGCTAATACAAGGTCTTTAATCCCATCCCCGCTAATATCCCCTACTGCTATATCCCTTGTATTCATTGTTGAAGAGGTAATATTTAAGGAAGATATGCCGCTAAATGGCGAGCTTGTCCCGTTATTGAGGTAGAGTTTTCCATAATCATTGTAGTTTGCGGCTATTAGGTCTAAATCTCCATCTTCATCTACATCTAAAAAGAGAACGGAATATGTTGTATCATTGTCAGAGGTAATGCATGAAGATGAACTGCTTGAGCTAAATGGAGTTGACCCGCCTGAGTTTATGAACAATCTGTTACAGGAGTTATAATTTCCAAGCGCTATATCTGCATATCCATCGCCATTGACATCTGCAATTGCAACTGAATAGGTAGAAAATGAAGAATTTGAGCCAAGGGCGTAACTATCCCACGATGTCCCTGAGCCATTATTCAAAAACGCATAAGAGGCGGCGCTTGAGCTTGCAACGCCAATTACAATATCCTTATCCCCATCTTCATCTAAGTCAGCCGCGCCTATATCATAGGTATAATATGTGGAAGAGGTAATGTTAGAGCATGAAAAAGAGGTTCCGTTCCCTGCATTGATATAGATCTTGACCTTTCCATTATAATTTCCAGCGACAATATCGCCATCTCCATCGCCGTCAAAGTCAGCGACTGCAACCGCCCTTGTTGTTGCATTTGCCTCTGAAAAGGTATAAGAAGAGGTAAAATTGCCGCTCCCATTATTCAAATAGACCTTATTTGCCCCGCTTCGCCCTGTAATAAGGTCAAGGTCTCCATCTCTATCCATGTCATACAGGATAACATCAAAGGTATTTCCAGAATGAGAACCAACAGCCCTTTTCTCCCATGATGTCCCGCTGCCGCTATTCAGGTAGATATAATCTGTGGCATTTTGACCGGTAACAACATCCAGATCGCCATCGCCGTCAACATCGCCTATTGTAACTGCCTGAGTATAATTGCTGTCTGAGCCTATATTTGAGGCAGAAAAGGTTACTAAAGATGATGAAACAGGATTATATGCCTCTCGTAAGGACAAAACCCCATTCGAAACATCCCAGTATGCCGTCGTGTTTGAGGCGTCTCTATACGATACAGAGCTGAACCGCTCTGTAAAAGAGGCTGCATACAGGCAATGATACGCCCCCAAAAAGAGAGAGGAAAAAAGACAGAGGCAAACACTAAAAAAAGCGGCTATCCCCTTTGGCGCTGAGGATTTCAATGGAGCTTTACCCTCTCTTTTGCTGTCTCTTTTGTCATTGTCAATATGCGGTCTAAACAATTATCGGCATTGCCTAAAAATTCCATTAATTGCCCATTATTTTCTATAACGATATCTGAGCGCCTCGCCTTTTCCTCATTAGGAAGCTGAGAGCCCGCCCACCTTTCCGCCACAGTCAAGGGTATCTTATTCCTTTTAATGAGCCGTTCCTGTTGTATCCTGCGCCCTGATACAATACATACAATCAGGTCAAAAAGGGCCTCCCACTTTGCCTCAAATAAAAGCGGCGCTTCCACAAAGGCTATATTGTCCTTTGTCCCCGTTTTCGCCCTTTCTTTTAGTAAATTATCAAGCTTTTCATAGATTAAAGGATGAGTAATCGCCTCAAGTGCCCTTTTCTTGGTTTTATCAAAAATGACGATATTTCTAAGAGTCGGTCTATCTATTTCACCTACCTCATTAAGAACTTTAGCGCCCCACCTTGAAACAACGGCGTTATAGGCTAAAGAGCCCTTTTTCAAGATATGCCCTGTTATCTCGTCAAGATAAATGCATTCATATCCCCTTTTTTCAATACGCCTTAAAAAAGTGGTCTTTCCACATGCAATCCCGCCTGTAACGCCTATCGTAAAGAGCAATTTCCTACTGTCTCATCGTCAAATATTGACTTATTTAAGGGCAGAGCCAAAAGACTTCCTCTACTATAGCTATATTGTCAAATGGGATATTAATGTCTCTATATTTTCCTTTTCTTCAAATGCCGCCTCCTCCATCTCCTTAAACGCCTCTTCATCCAGATTAATAGCCTTTAATACGTCAGGCTGAATTTCAGCGATATCGTAATCAAATGGAGAAAATCCTATTTTTCTTGCAAGATGATTGGCCACGCATATAAAGGAGAGGTAGCGCGGGGGCTCTTTCATGCCCATTGGGTCATGGTGCCATAGGGCGCATAACTTAAAGGGCTCAGGAAGCTCCCACATATCAGAAAGCCTTGCCCCAAGCTTATTGTGATCTACCCCCCACCCTGCCTCTATATCCTCAAGAAAGGCTATTTTTGAATCAACTATCTCAACATAAAGGTCAGGGGCATTTGAAATAATGAGTAGCCACCCTATATCGTGTAATAGACCAAGCGTATATAGGTCAGGGTCTTCTAATTCCTCCACGTCAAAATCTCTGGAAAGAAACGCCACAGCCACGGAATGAGACCATAACCTATTTGCAAGCTCTTTAACCCGTTGAGGAACATTAAAAAACTGGTCTGAAAATATGGCAGTAAGGGTTATCCTTATAACCTCATTAATGCCCAAAAGCGCTATAGCGTGGCCTACATTCGTTACCTCTGTCTGCAAGGCGTAAAAGGCGCTGTTTGCCGCCCTTAAAAGCTTCAGGGTCAAAGAAGGGTCTTGCTTTATAAGAGATGACAGCTCCTTTTGAGAGACATCCTCTTTGTCCAGCATATCCATAAGCCTTAAACATACTGACGGAAGCGGCGGTATGTCAGGGTTATTTAATTTATCTAAGTCAATAGAAGCCATATCACCTAAACTCCTTTCTCTTTATTGTCATTACTCTGCTCCACGCCCTGTTATTTATCCTCTGCCCTATATTTATATCTTATTAACAGGTTATAAAATATTAACTCAAAAAGCGCAATAGAGGCGTCTTTTCACAAGATATAGTTTTTTTACAGACAGACATCATACCAAATATAGGATTATTATTATCTATAATGACTCTTATTGCAACTAAAAGTTGGCCTATTTTTAAAAAATACCTTATCCTTAATATTGTCCGTCTGCATCGCCGAATTCTGTTATCCAAACCTTAGGCATGGGGATAAGTTGTCAGGCTTTCACGTCTTAACTTACTGTTATTGCAATTAATAACTTGCCTTAAACAGTCTCAGGTCTTCCCATGCCTCTTTTTTAATCGTTCGTTCACGATAGGAGTTCTGAAAACGCAATATATAGGCGGGGTGATAAGTCGCTACTGCTTTAACGGAGCGGGCCTCATTATCCTTCATATCGCTTATATGTATTATATGGACCTTACCCCTTATCTCCTTTAAAGTTCGTCTCTTTTTTCCTGTTACGATACGAGATGCCACTTCTCCTAAACACAAGATTGCCTTGGGAGATATTATCCTTATCTGCTCAAATAAATAGCTGCTGCACGCCCTTATCTCGCCGGAAAGGGGCGTTCTATTGCGAGGCGGCCTGCACTTTACCGCGCTTGTAATAAAGGCGTCTTTCCTGTCTAACTTAATTGCTGCCATCATCCGTTCAAGGAGGTCCCCGCTTGGGCCGATAAAAGGACGCCCTTTAATATCCTCTTCTTTCCCTGGCGCCTCGCCAATTATCATAACAGGGGCATCCTCTCGCCCCTCTCCAAATACCACTCTATTACGGCTATGAAAAAGAGGACATTTTTTGCACGATAAAACCCTTTTCCTTAATAAATCCCAGTCATCTAATATGTCTTTTATAGAGTCTCTTCCAATGCGATTGGCGCCAATGGCCATTAAAATAAAAAGCTGTTCCTTTAACGCCTCAATATGTATCATAGACCTTGTGACTTTCTATCATATCTGTATTTTTAACTCTTAAAATCAAGGGAAAACTGTTTATAATATCTATCAATTTTGGAAAAGTCAAGACTCCAGACCCCGTCAAAGTCGTCAAAGGTATTAGAATATAAAGATGTTATTTTTTGACTGTCTTTTTTGATTGGATGTGATATAGTTAGTTCATGTTCAAGAGCCAAGGGAAGATAAAAGTTTCGGAGATGCCTTTTCAGATGCGTTTAGCGCCTCAGGATGAGATGCCGAGATGGCGGGCATTGATGTCTAATACTTAAAAAGGGGATTTTTTTTATGTTTAATATAGGAGATATTGCTGTATATCCAGCGCATGGTGTTGGCGTGATTGAGGCCATAGAGGAGAAGGATATAGGAGGCGCCAAGCATACGTTTTATGTTATGAGAATACTTGAAAATGATATGAAGATAATGGTTCCTCAGCATAACGCGGAGAATGTAGGCTTAAGGGAGCTTATGACAGAAGAGGAGGTGGATGAGGTCTTGTCCATAATGCGCAAAAAAGATGTTAAGTTTACGGCGCAGGCATGGAACCGCCGTTACAGGGAGTATATGGACAAGATAAAGACAGGGGCGGTAAAAGACCTTGCCGTAGTGCTTCGCGACCTGTATCTTCTTCAGAATGATAAACCCCTTTCATTTGGCGAAAAAAAGATGCTTGATAGCGCCAAGGCGCTTTTAATAAAAGAGATTTCCCTTGTAAAAGGGATAGAGGAAACTGTAGTAAAAGAGGAGATTGAAGCAATTTTTAAGGGTTGAGGCATCATTTGACAACACACGGCTTGATGTCTTTATAGCAAGGACGACTCAAAAAATAGGCTTTGATAAGGGCCTGAGCCGCTCAAGGGCAAAGCGCCTTATAGAGGCAGGTCATATTGAGGTTAATGGCTCTATGGAACTGAGCCCCAAAAGGCGGGTAAGGCAGGGCGATGTCATCTCTATTGTTAATGTCTCAAAAGCCTTGCTATCCATTTGCCCGCCCCCTAAGTTAGCGCCTCAAAAGGTAGATTTCGGCATTATTTATGATGATGATTATATTGCCGTGATTGAAAAGCCTCCTAACATAGCGGTACACCCTGGCGCTGGCAATGAAGAGGTTACGATAGCGCACGGTATCCTTTATTATTTTAGGGACATTGACTGTAATATTGACCCAATAAGGCCTGGTATAGTGCATCGTTTGGATAAAGACACATCAGGTCTTCTTATTATCGCTAAAAATAGCCATTCCCATACAGCAATGTCAATGCAGTTTAAAAATGGCGAGGTAGAAAAGCGCTATACTGCAATTGTAAGGGGAAACCCTGAAGGCAAAGATAGGGTTATAGGCTTTCCAATTGGAAGGCACCCTGTGCACAGAAAAAAGATGAGCATTGTCTCCAGGTCTCAACGGCCTGCAAAGACAGAATGGAAGGTAAACAGGGTATTAAAGGGCGCATCATGCCTTGATGTAAGGATATATACTGGACGCACTCATCAGATAAGGGTGCATCTTGCATCTATTGGCCACCCCGTCCTTGGCGATGGCCTCTATGGCGGTCCAAAATTTTTTTGGGTCAACAGGAAACGGGTTGAATTTAAAAGACAGATGCTTCATGCCTCCTTTATTGCGTTTACCCACCCAAAGACAGGCAAGCGACTGAGCTTTAGCTCCTCTATTCCTGATGACATGAAAAGGGTAATAGAGATTTTAAGTCATGTGTAAGGCAAATAAATGAGGTATATTATGGGCGATTGTTATGGATAGCGTTAATAGCATTAAGAGAATTAACAGCATTAACGGCCCTGATGAGGCCGTAATATATGAACGCATAAAAGAGGCAGAGTTATATGAGGCCCAGGGGCTTATTAATGAGGCAAAGGCTATTTACAAAGAGATTATAGAGGGCATTGAGGCAAAAGGGCATGATAGCGCTGATGAAAGCGTTAATGACAGTGATGGGGGAGGCAAAAGAAGGCATGCGTCCATTATAGGGGACTTACGAAAGAGGATTGAAGCCCTTTCTGCAAATGATAACAGGGCATACGGGCCATTAAATGAGGGAGTTGGGTCTGACTTTGATGCCCGTTATCATAATGCCGTTGGGCTGATTGAAGCAGGATTTTTTGAGGAGGCGATACAGGAATTAACCGCGCTCTTAGGAGAAGGCAGGGATGAAGGCGCAATCTATGGCAGCATTGCAGAGGCATATTTACGTCTTGATATGCCATTTGAGGCAATAGAGCGCCTTGAAAACGCGGTAGCCTCCTCTGGGCTTTCAGAAGATAAAAGGCTTCATTACTTATATCTTTTGAGCCTGACTGCTGAGAAGACTGGCTCTTTAAAACGCGCTATTAATGCCCTCCAGGAGATTGTATCTATAAGACCTGAGTATAAAAATGCCCTTTCCCACCTGAATGAGCTTAAAAAGACGACAAATAAGTTTGGAAGGTTCTATTCCCTTATAAAAGAAGACATTATAACAGAAGATGACCTGAATCGTGCAATGGAGCTTGCAAGACAGAAGAGAAAGTCTATAGAAGACATCCTGCTCTCAGAATTTGGTCTGAGAAAGGCTGACCTTGGAAGGTCTTTTTCTGAATACTTTGGCGTTGAATTTGTGGAATTTAATGAGCTTGATCTTGGCTCAATCCCGCGCTCAATAAGGGGCATAAGGGAGCAGTTTTTCAGAAACAATCTCTGCGTGCCAATAAGGGAAGAGAATGGAAGCCTTGTCGTCGCTATTGATAATCCCCATGACCTCTTAAAGATAGATACGATAAAAAGCGCTATTACAGCGCGGGATTTCAGGTTTGTCGTTGCCTTAAAGGAGGATATTGAAAGGTTTATTGACTATTTCTTTGGCAAATATTCTATTGAAGCGGGTGATGAAGATGTCTTTGACCAGCTTGAAATAATAGGAGAAGATGACCCATCAGCAGATGAAGAGGATGATGAATTATCCATTGAAGAGTCTGATAGCGTTGTAGTTCAACTGGTAAATAAGATTATAGAGGATGCCTACAGAAAGGATGCCTCTGATATCCATATAGAGTGTCTCAGCGGTAAAAGGGGGGCAATGGTAAGGCTCAGGATTGATGGCGACCTTATGCATTATCAAAACATTCCCTATCATTATAAACGCCCCCTAATATCCCGCATAAAGATAATGTCTAACCTTGATATTGCGGAGAGGAGGCTGCCGCAGGATGGCAAGATAAAGTTTCGTATGCGCTCAGGGGGGCATATAGAGCTAAGAGTTGCTACCCTTCCCACAACTGAAGGCAATGAGGATATTGTGCTGAGGATACTATCATCCTCAGAGGCCATGCCGCTGTCTAAGATAGGCCTCAGCCCAGAAAATTTAGAGCGGCTTAAAAAGATGATAGAGATGCCTTATGGCCTTATCCTTGTGGTCGGGCCAACAGGCTCAGGAAAGACCACAACGCTCCATGCCGCCCTTGGCTATATTAACAGGCCTGAAAAGAAGATATGGACAGCAGAGGACCCTGTGGAAATAGTTCAGGATGGCCTGAGACAGGTACAAGTGCACCATTCTATTGGATTGACCTTCTCAAGGGTATTAAGGGCGTTTCTCCGCGCTGACCCTGATATCATAATGGTTGGCGAGACAAGGGATGAAGAGACTGCAACAACTGTTATAGAGGCGTCGCTTACAGGGCACCTTGTGTTTTCAACGCTTCATACCAACTCCGCCCCTGAGACTGTAACGCGTCTATTGGGAATGGGGATGGACCCATTTAATTTTGCAGACGCCCTTTTGTGCGTGCTGGCGCAGAGACTGGTAAAAAGGCTCTGCCCAAACTGTAAAGAGCCTGTAGAGGTCTCTGATAAGCTTATAAGAGAATTAGAGCTTGAATACGGCCATCATCCAAGCCGTCCGCTTGAGATAGAAAAAGACAGAACCCTATACGAGGCAAAGGGATGCGGCGCATGCAACAATACGGGCTATAAGGGTAGAGTAGCGATACATGAGCTGCTAATAACGTCTGAAGACATGAAAAAACTTATACAGGAAAAGAGACCCGTGCATGAGATACAGGCGACAGCAATGGCTGAAGGTATGCTTACTCTAAAACAAGATGGCGTAATAAAGGCTATTCAGGGAATAACTGACCTTAAACAGGTAAGGTCAGCGTGTATAAGGTAATGATTGAAAACATATCGCAATTGGCGGATTTACCCAATCTTCTTTGCCGATCGGGGCTTGAAGCGCCTAAGCACGGCTGCCATCGCTCCTCGCATCTTGAAAAAGCGCGCCAATTGCAGGATTTGGGTACTAATATATTGTAACTATGCGCAATTTACGCACTATCTTATGAGACTCATTTCAGTGGCCTTGCCCATACCGAGCCGTTTATTGTGGACTTATTCAGTTCCGCCGTCTATGCCCCTTCCATCAAAAGGGGGGCGTGCGGTAGCGCCTGTTGGGAAAAGGCGCAGGATGATAGGGATTGTATGGGATAATAAGCTGGAAGATGCCTTGGGGGATGTTGACTATGAGATAAAAGAGATACATGAGGTCATTGACCATGAGCCCCTTTTACATGGACGGTATATGTCCTTTATAGAAAGGGTGGCGCAGTATTACTTTTATCCCATTGGACAGGTTATTGACGAGGCGCTTCCCTCCGCGCTGATTTCATCAAAAAAGGGCGCTATTGAGGCGATAACAGGCGGGAATCCCCCTGGCTGCAAGGGCGTTGCCCCCTCTATTTATCATGTCCCAAAACGGCCTGAGAGTATAAATAAAGGACAATTGCATGCGCTAAACAAGATAATAAAGGCCATTCATTCACGTAAATTTTCCCCTGTCTTGTTATATGGCGTTACAGGCAGCGGCAAGACGGAAGTTTATTTAAGGGCATCTCAGGAGGCGCACAGGCTTAAAAGGGGTGTCCTTGTGCTTGTCCCTGAGATTGCCCTTGCCACGCATATAATATCCTATTTTTACGAGATATTTAAAGACCGTGCCGCCCTCTGGCACAGCAGGGTTACGGCAGGCCAGAAGGTTGAGTTGTGGAACAGGGTTATAAAGGGCTCTCTTAATGTAATTGTAGGCGCACGTTCAGCTATTTTTGCCCCTTTTGAGGATATTGGCCTTATTATCGTAGATGAAGAGCATGATACCTCTTATAAGCAGGATTCAAGGCTCTTATACAATGCCAGAGACCTTGCCCTCCTGCTTGGAAAGCTCCACAATGCCACCGTAGTTCTTGGCTCTGCCACCCCTTCAATAGGATCGTTCAGGCGTGCAAAGGCAGGGGAGTATATGCTGCTTGAG
Source organism: Deltaproteobacteria bacterium (assembly GCA_026994795.1). Classification (GTDB taxonomy): domain Bacteria; phylum Desulfobacterota; class Dissulfuribacteria; order Dissulfuribacterales; family Dissulfuribacteraceae; genus JALWQB01. Next base: position 61,646 of record JALWQB010000020.1, on the reverse strand, counting down.
CTAAAAAGTCGGGCGCACAATGCCCCCCTCCCAGACATAGAGGTTGTTGACATGGCAGATAAGTCGCAAAGGCACAGGGAAAGGCCCTGGTGGCTCTCCAACAGGCTATTTGAGGCAATAAATGATACGGTCTCTCAAGGCGGACAGGCGCTTTTGTTCATAAACAGACGCGGATTTGCCCCGTTTGTCTTTTGTAAGGACTGCGGCCATACCTTCTTATGCCCAAACTGCGAGGTTGCCCTTACATTTCATAAGAACATAACTATAAAGGGAGAAGAGGGGGCGCTTATATGTCATCTATGTGGCTACATCGTCCCTGCCTTTCTTGTCTGCCCTGACTGTAATGGCCTGTCTGTTGGCACAAGGGGCATTGGCACAGAAAAGGTCATAGAGGAATTGGCAGGCCTATTCCCCACCCTCAGCCTGTTGCGCTTTGACAGGGATACAATGGGCGCAAAGTCAAGGCTGTTTCCGGCCATACGGGCGATCAGCAAGGGAAAGATTGACATTATTGTCGGCACTCAGATGATAACAAAGGGCTATGATTTCCCGAGCTTGATGCTTGTTGGCGTAATATGGGCAGACCAGTCCCTTTATCTCCCCTCATTTAACGCAGCGGAAAAGACATTTCAGCTCCTTACGCAGGTAAGCGGCAGGGCCGGCAGGAGGGAAAGCCAAGGGCGGGTCATAATCCAGACCTTTTCTCCCAATCAATATGCAATAAAGGCTGCCTCAAGGCACGATATGGAAGAATTTTATCAAGAAGAGTTAAAGAGGAGACAAAGGCTCAACTACCCCCCATACGGATACCTTATAAACCTCATATTTTCAGGAAAAGACAATGAGAAACTTAAAAATTATATTTTTCCATTGAAAAAAGAGGCTCAAGTACTTGCATCTCAAATAAAAAGACGATACACAGATAATATGATATACATATTGGGGCCTGCGCCCGCGGTAAGGCCAAGGGTAAATAAGGTCTATATATGGAATATGTTGTTAAAATCATTAGAAAGGAGGCCAATGAGGACGCTCCTTGCGATGTTATTAAATAAGATTGACCAGATGCCTCCAATGGGGGTGCGCCTCCAGATTGACTGCGACCCTGTTGCGTTAAGGTAATCGCTAAATCCTGCATGGCAAAAGGGGGCAGATAGGTAATATAAAGACTATGGAAATATTGATTCGCCATAAAAATGATATGCTTTTTAGGAATCGCTCCGTTATGAGATAGGGATATATGGCCGTCAGAAACTGGCTTTATGAACATTTTAACATAGAAACTGGCACGGGCATTGACCTCTTTAAGGTATGTCCGAGCATAAAAAAGTTCTTTAAGGAAAGAAGGCTTCATGCCTTTATAAGGACTATTGGCGATATAATCTTTAGCCTTATCATCCTTATGGGGCTTTTCGGCCCGCAAGAGCCTGATAAAAACGCCATGCTATATCTGTCATGGGGTATATGGTGGCCAAGCGTTGTATTGAGCTGGTTCTTTTTGGGCAGGATGTGGTGCGGGTTCTGTCCTTTTCCGGGCATTGGCAGGATAGTCCAGAGGTTTGGGCTTTGCCTTGACCTCAAGCTGCCTGACGCCCTTAAAAAAAATGGAGTTTACTGGTCTGTTGTCTTGCTTGCCCTCATTATATGGATAGAAGAATCGCTGGGCATGAAATATCTTCCAAGGGCAACGGCATTTCTCATATTGTCAATCTTATTAGGCGCTACAATATGCGCTGTGCTATTTCCAAAACAGGCGTGGTGCAGATACCTCTGCCCTATGGGCAGGATAACAGGGGTTGCGTCAACCCTTTCATTTCTTGAATTTCGCCCTGACCATAATAAATGCAGGGGTTGTAAACACTTTGCCTGTAAACGGGGCGTTGGGAGCTATCATGGCTGTCCTGTCTATCTCGGTGCGTTTAATGTGAGAAATAATCTGTATTGCCTTATATGCGGCCACTGTCTCAAGGCATGCGACAGGGATTCGCCGCAACTGCTTTTGCGTAACCCTTTTAAGGAGCTGATTATAAATAAGGGGCGCTTTATCACATGCTCCTATATAATCCCGCTCCTCATAGGCTCTCAGCTCGCACGCTTTTTCTTTAAACCCATCTTCTTTAAGACCCCTGTAACAGATATGGGCAATATGTTATCCAATATGACTGCCTTTTCCCTGCTCCTCTTGTGCTTTTTCTCGTTTGCATACCTTTTGTCAAGGCTTGGCGCACACCTGTTCGGGGTTACTGAAGACGAACTTTTTGGAAAATTCTCTCCAATGATACCAGTATTTCTTCCGATCGCCATAGGAGGAGAGCTAATATACCGCATTGAATATGCATTAAAGCGCCTGCCTGACCTCCTCCCAACATTTGGCCGTCAATTCGGCCTGTCTATAGAGATGACCCTAATCCTGCCTGAATGGCTCATCCCTCTATGCGCCCTTATTATATTTTTATTCAGCCTATTGGCTGCCGCCTATGTCTTAAGAGAATTTGCCTTAAATGAATTTTGCGGTATCGTAACATGGGCAAGATACTGGGGATGTCTCTGCCTGTTGATCATCTTAGCGCTGTTTTATTTTGTTGGTATCTGGCGTTTCTTGCATAGCGTCTAATACGCCATTTACAAATGACCGAGAATCTTCCGTCCCAAAATGCTTTGACAGCTCCACTGCCTCATTTATAGCTACCTTATAAGGGACATCATCAGAAAATAACAATTCATAACAGCCTATGCGAAGAATATTCCTATCCACAATCGCCATCCTCTCAAGCCTCCAGTTTTTGGACGACTTTTTAATAATTGAGTCAATCTGCTGAAGATTTGATACAACACCCTCAATAAGCCCCTTGCAAAATACTATAGATGGGTGGTCTTTTTTATATTTTTTATTGCCCTTGCCCCTAAAATAAAGGCACTCTGATATTGCACGGTCAATATCAATGTCCCAGCCTACCCATTCCATGAGGTATAATACCTGAAGCGCTATCTCACGGCCCTTAGTCCGCACCCCTTTTGTTGTCATCTATCTATAATTATTGATAAATCAATAGACTTATAATCTTATGCCAATGCCCTTGTTAAATTCACCATCTCTATAGCGGAAAGGGCTGCGTCCCACCCCTTATTCCCTGCCTTTGTGCCAGCGCGCTCTATTGCCTGCTCTATTGTATCAGTGGTCAATACGCCAAAGGCGATAGGGCATTCAACCTCAAGGGCAGTCTGGGCAATCCCTTTTGATGCCTCTGCTGCTACAAAATCAAAGTGAGGGGTTGAGCCCCTTATAATGCAGCCCAAACAGATTATACAATCAAATGAGCCTGTTTTTGCCATCTTCTTTGCCACAAGCGGGAGTTCAAATGCCCCGGGCACCCATGCCGCTGTAATATCCTCCGCCCTTGCCCCATGCCTGAAAAGGGCATCCAGCGCCCCTGTAAGGAGCTTGGATGATATAAACTCATTAAACCTTGATATAACTATGCCAATCCTTAACCCATCAGCAGATAAATGGCCTTCAAGCACATTTATCTTGTTTATTTGATTAACACTTCCTGTATTAGCCCTTGAATTAGACATAATTTAACTCCTTAACTTATTCATTAAAATGCTCAATCATTTACGCCTTAATCTAAACCTCAATTTATATCTTAAATAACGCAGCCTAATGTAGCGCCTCTACCTTAGAGGCCGTATCCTCCACTACATTTAAAATATGTCCCATTTTTTCCTTCTTACAACGCAAATAATTAAAGTTTTCCTCCTGAGGCGGTATCTCTATTGGCACCCTTTCAACAACCTCAAGGCCATAGCCCTCAAGCCCCACAATCTTTTTGGGGTTATTGGTCATAAGCCTCATCTTCTTTACGCCAAGGTCTCGCAATATCTGCGCTCCTACGCCATAGTCCCTCAAGTCTGCCTGAAACCCGAGTTCCTTATTGGCCTCTACAGTATCTTTTCCCTCATCCTGCAGACAATATGCCCTCAACTTGTTTAAAAGACCTATGCCACGCCCCTCTTGCCTCATATACAGGAGTATCCCCCTGCCTTCCCTTGCTATCTGAAGCATTGCCTTGTGAAGCTGCGGGCCGCAGTCACAGCGAAGAGAGCCAAGGGCATCTCCTGTAAGGCACTCTGAGTGGACCCTTACTATTATCTCCTCATCCTCGCCAATCTCGCTGTCGCCATAGATGAGGGCAAGGTGCTCATAAGGGTCAAGCTCGCTTGAATAGGCTATAAGCCTCCACTCACCGCCATAGCGTGAGGGAAGCCTCGTCTCCACCTCCCTCTTTACAAACGACTCCTTTCTCAGCCTGTATGCAATGAGGTCGCGGATAGTTACAATCTTAAGGCCATGGCGTGCGGCAAACTTTTCAAGGTCAGGCATCCTTGCCATTGTGCCGTCATCGTTCATGATCTCACATATCACCCCAGCAGGCTTGATCCCTGCAAGACGGGCAAGGTCAACAGAGCCCTCTGTCTGACCTGCCCTCACAAGCACCCCGCCCCTTCTCGCCTTTAATGGAAACACATGGCCGGGGGTGGCAATTGCCTCAGGGCCATTTTGCTCATCTATGGCGGTGAGTATGGTATGCGCCCTGTCATAGGCTGAAATACCTGTAGTAACCCCCTCTCTCGCCTCAATGGAGACAGTAAAGGCAGTGCCAAAACGCGATGTGTTTCTTGATGTCATCATAGGGAGCTTGAGCCTTTCAACATCCTCCTCCGTAAGAGAAAGACAGATAAGGCCCCTCCCATACCGTGCCATAAAGTTTATGGCCTCGGGCGTAACCTTCTCTGCTGCCATGGTAAGGTCGCCCTCGTTTTCCCTGTCCTCATCATCTACAAGGATTATTATCTTACCGTCTCTTATATCCTGTATTGCCTCTTCTATTGTAGCAACTGACATAATTATCACCTCAAAAATCCATATTTTGTCAAAAATTCTTCATCAATACCGCTGTTTGAGACATCAGGCGCTATGCCCCGTCCCGCCTTATCAGGGTTTCTACCGCCTGACAGCTTATCTATCCAAGGGGAAAGCATTTTTTCAATATACTTCCCGATAATATCAAGCTCAATATTTACCCTATCCCCTATATTTCTCAATCCCATTGTGGTAATCTGGGCAGTATGAGGTATTATGGCGACATTAAACCAGCCATCTCCAACAGCATTCACCGTAAGGCTTATTCCATCTATTGCGATAGAGCCCTTTTCCACAATATAACGCATAAACTCCCTTTCTACCCCTATCTCATATTCATAAAAACCCCTTAACGCCCTTTTCCCCCTAACAGTCCCAACAGTATCTATGTGGCCAGTAACAATATGGCCTCCTAACCTGTCAGACATAGAAATCGCCCTTTCAAGGTTTACCTTATCGCCTATTTTTAGGGTATTAAGCGCAGTCCTTGACATGGTCTCAGGAGAAACATCAGCACAGAAGCCATAAGTTGTTATCTCAGTGGCGGTAAGGCATACGCCATTTACTGAAATGCTCTCTCCAACCTGCGGTGAAGACAATTTAAACCCTGTCTTAATCTTAAGGTTCAGCCCATCACCGCCTGCTGGCTGAATAGACGATATCGCGCCCATCCCGAGCGCTATGCCTGTAAACATATACTGCCCCTTTAATGACCTGTTTTTCTATTAGTTACTAAAGTTTCGCACTTGTTATTAGAAAAAGGATCGTCTGAATACCAAAATTCTTTATCTCACGATTAATTTCTGCTTCCAAACAAATATCCCTCTTTGAAAGTTCCTCTTGCAAAGAACTTTTGAAACTGCTCCTTATCCTAAAGTCTCTAAGTCTTATTATTATACTGTATTTGATTCCCGTTTAACATCCCTAAAAACGATTTAAATATTGCCCTGAAAATTACCTCCAAATCTCCGGCCTTCCTTCAACGATACCGGGCTTAAGGTAATATATTTTTTAATAACTCTCTTTTCCCCTCAGCTATCCTTATTACTTCATCAGAAACCACATTCCTGATATATTCTCTACTAATAATATTATTCTCCCTTGATTAAATGCTCCTTTATCGAAATCTTATTACATCATCCAAAACAAAAGGCGGCTATCATTATCATTTGACAGCCGCCTTCTTTTTTTAGCATATCTCATCTAATCCCCTAAAGGGATTAAATAAAACGCTATGCCTATATATACCTACTATTCTACTGACACTGTATATGCAACACCAACAAAGTCAGAGAGGTCATCCTCTGCCGCGAACCCGCAGTACACCATGAACTCCATTCCTGAAAGGACGCTTGTTGGTATAGAGCCGCCTACAGCCTGAGAAATACCATCGCACTCAAAGGTATCACCCACTGTGCCAGTGCCATAATATGGAATTGTTCCATCATAAAGCGCGAGCTCAACCTTCTTGGTTCCAAATACGGTAGTAGTCTCTTTGGCAAGATATATATCAGCGCCAATAACCACTGCCGCATAGTATTTCACCTCGCCTTCAGGCGGGTTATCAACGGTAATAACTGGGGAAATGCTGACGGTCTCAACCTCTTCTGAATTAACCTCTACTGTCTTCTTAGTTGGGTCAGTTGCCTCACTGTCAAACCCACCGCCTGTTGCGCTTATGCTGGTTGGATCCTCAGAAGTTGTTGTAGTCTCTTCCTCAGTAGTCTCAGTTTCTTCAGCGGTCTCCTCGCCTTCAGTAGTCTCTTCTTCGGTGGTGGTTTCTTCCTCAGTAGTGGTTTCCTCTTCAGTGGTAGTCTCTTCCTCAGTTGCAGCAGAGCAGGTAGAGGCATCAGCATCCCAAGAGCCGCCTGCAGATGTGCAGTCAGACTCGGTTGTGCACTGATCAAGGTTATCTGCATCGCAAGTAGCAGTTGGAGCGCTTACAGTAATAGTAGTTGTTCCCTGCACGCTATCTGCAGTAGCTGTTACAGTTGCTTCTCCTGCCTCAGAGCCAGCAGTAGCTGTTACAGTACACTCACCAGAGGCGTCAGTTGTACAAGTAGTGGCATCTAAGGTTACTATAGTATCATCGCTTACGCTAAGGGTTACCTCTTTGCTTGTAACTGCCCTTCCGCCATCATCTACAACCCTGACAGTAAGCTCTTGAGTGGCTTCTGTGTTAAGGGATACACTGGTTGGAGTAATTGAAACGCCGCCAATTGCAACAGGAACATCAGATAGCTTCTCTACGATATGTATTGTCTTAGTCCCGCTAAGTGAGCCTGAAGTATCTCTTACAGTCAATGTAACATCACCAGTAGTAGAATAGGTCTTTATATAAAAGATAGCTGTTCCAGTAGAAATATGAGCAAAACTATTATCACCATAAGTAGCAATCTCAGCATCTCCTGAGGCAATCTCATTAGTTGTATTTGGCTCTTTATTTGAATCAACATGGTAAGCCCTAACCATATCTGTATTGCTTATCATTAATGTAAGGTTAGCACTGGTATCAACTGCAGAACCGCTTGAATTTTTCGCCTTTACAATCACTGGCATATAAGAATTAACCAATGCGTAATCAGATGGTACGCTAAATTCTATTGTTGAAGGAGAGCCAACCCTATCAACCACGACATTGAGCGTCTTAGTCAAGCTACTCGCAGCCTTAATAGTAGCAGTATCGCTTGAAATACTCTCTCCATATGAGACATTTGCATCACTTTCATTTACCCAGTTAGTTGGACGGGAATCAACAGAGGCGCCTTCGGACGATACAAACCACGAACTTCCGGTCTTAAGATAAGTAGAGTTAGTATCAGTAATATAATTACCTTGCGCATCTTTTACACGAATAGTGTACCACTCCTTTGCCTTATACATATACTTACTATCCCTATAGGATGTAGCATTTACATCACTCACAATATCTTGTACATCATATAACAGGTCAGACCTCTGGTTTTCTGCACCGGCATCCCAATATTTTAAATCACTAAATATAACAGGTGCATCTGTCTCTCCATACTTAGGCAAAGCAACCACGGTATCTACCTCTACAGAAGAATTACCTATTCCATAAGCCTCGCAACCAGGCATATAATCTAATGACTGTCTCTTTATCACAGCAATAGATGAAGGAGCATTGAGGTCAGGCTTCACGATAATATGGTCTGTAAGTGTAGAATTAGTCCAGCAACCTTTCATTATATATTTTTGATCACTATCATCAGCATAAGAGATACACATCTTAGTTATGTTACCATTGGCGTAATTAATGCGGAATGTATTAGACTTTAAGGCTAAATGACCAATATGAGTCCCAGTAACAGAAAGAGAAGTAGAATTACCACCTGGCACTAGTTTAGCTGTTTGGGTCTCAACTAACAAATAGCTATCATCTCCACACTGACTACCACTTGGACAAGGGCCGTAAAGACTTATAGTAACAGTAGGACCTTCTGAACAAGTATCCCACTCAGAATTAATATGCTTAAGAGTTGATGATGTATTTGTAGAATTACATGGAGCAGAACTGCAACCAGCATAACTTATAAGTTTTGTGATATTCCCATCCTCAGGGGCGCTACTATAAGCCTGTGGAATACCTGCGGTCAAATTATTAGAAGTCTTTCCAAAACGCTCTGCCGGGAAATTAACCAAATAAAATCCCTGAGCATAGGCATAGAAATTAAGAGAAGAAGTATCTAAGGTAACAGATGGAGTTACCTGATCTGAATTTATATAAGAAAAATTCAAAGTGCCCGTCGTTCTTGTGCCATTGGAACTAATACTGACACAAGAGCCGCTTGTAATGCCAATATCGTTATTCCATGCTTGAGTATAAGTTAAATAAGCACTACTTCCACTTAAGTCACCTGAATTTGTCAAGGTATAAGTATGAGAAGCAGAACCACATGTTACCCTTATCTGTGGATTAGCAGAAAAGTTAGGATTATAAACGATATTCCCGTATTCATCTTCTATTGCAAAATAGAGTGTAGTGGGAGCAACTCCAGAATAATTACTCATATCAACGTTTGTATACAGGGTCTCTCCATAAGAAGCACCTCCATACCAAAAAGCTACAATCTTAGAAGGATCAGACGGATAAATATCAATGTAATAATCCTGATCATCGCGAGCGTATCCTGACCATGTAGAAGCACTTGCCGCCTTAAGGTATATTTTATATCTACCTGCTTCTGTAAGAGTTGAGGCTGGGACAGAAATTAATGCTACCCCATTAACAAATTGCCCTGTAACCTCTGCATAGGCACAATCTGAATAACTATCTTTGGCTCTGTTATTTACAACAGACTCATCAATTCCAACGAATTGAACAGTTACTTCATTATTCTGGGATGTAACAGTATTTCCACGGGCATTTTTGGCCTCAATCCTAATAGAAAATCCACGTCCTGCAACTACCTTAGCAGTACCAGCAGTCTTACAAGTATCAGCAGAGCCACATGATGCCTCATTTGTAACCATTGGAGAAGTCGGCTCTATAGAAGCAACTTGTAACTTAACCGCAGTATTTTCACTTTGGGTCACAGTCACAGACACTGTCTTTGTACCGATGATACGAGTTCTTGTAGACACTGTATCCCCAGACTCTGTATAATATGTTTCCTTTACGGTAACATAAATAGTATCTACTCCAGCCCTGTCATAATCTATATTAGTGACAACAACGCCCTTATTGCTCGCCCCAACTATAACAGTTGAATTACCTACTGTACCAAGATCAGAACTAATTAGGACCCTTAAGGTATCAACCTCTTGATAACCAACTGGGTCAACCTTCCCATTTTCATCTAACAACTCTACAACTACACGGGCATCCATACTAGTGTTGGTATTAGTCTGATCTACCCCAACCCTAAAATCTGTAACCCGTGCATTTGCCCCCATCGCCCAGACAAATAAAAAGGCGATGGCGAAAAACATACTACCTATTAGCCTTTTCTTAAAAGCAACCATTAATAATCCTCCTCCTTTAAATTTTATATTTTTAATAACCCACTTAAAGAATCCCTAATTTATTTAAGGATACTTTTTAATAAACTTCTAAAAGACAGGTTGTCACCACCCCCTTTCTTGATTAATTTAGAGTCTCCTGCCCTTTTAAAAACTACTTTTCTTTAACTGCATTTTATATGCCATTAACTATTAACATAAAGTTAAGCATAGATATGGAGACCCTTTTAGCTGCCTATTTAAATATATAACAATCCATCTGTAAAGCCCTAATTTTTTCTGAAATCCTATTTTCAAAATACTTCACACTATAAAAATATCCTTTTGTAAAAGATTATTTGGAGAGCGCCAATTTCGCACAATCGAATAAGTAACATTTTTTGTAAGGGGTTAGCCACTCATATATGTACGATTTGGCCATGTTTATAACACATTTTTCATTTTTAGGGACCATCAATGGATGGAAAAGCTGGAGTGTTGCCAAATCGCACTTTTATTTTTCGGGAATTATAATCTATTTTCTATACGCCCAATGGTTATTTTTAAATAAGTGGTTAAAATTAACCACAAAAGTTTTCATCAATAAAAAACACCCCCATTTTGTTAATTATTTTTAAGCAAGCAAAATTATTTTAAAAGACTAAAAAAAATTAAAAGAAACGACTATGTCAAGAACAACCATATCATCCTTGGACAAGACGCCTTGGTATCACTGCATGAACAGGCGCCTTCGGCTGGCTCTTTATGCGGCAGAGACAAACTTACTGAAAAAAACTTCTCTCACAGACAGGGACGGATAGCAAAACGGATAAAGAAGCTATCTGATGACGACAATGCCGCTCTTGAGGTATTCTACTGGAACGATTTCTAAAAAACATATCATTTAAGTCGCTGCCTGATTCAGGCCTGTTAAAAAAGAGCTTATTAAAGAGGCAATAAGGCTTTGCAATAAATATGATATATTGTTATGTTTGTTATGTTTTGATAAAAGGCGAACTGGCATAGGAAGGACAGGGCGTCTATTTACCTAATCAATGAACTGACATTGCGCCAGAAGGGCAAATTATATAATCAGCATGGAGACGATAATAATGAATAATAATGCAAGGCTATTGGAAAAGGCATACAATTTTCAGCCAGTTGAGAGAAAATGGTATGAATTATGGGAAAGAAAAGGGCTTTTCAGGCCATTAAATACTGTCTCTCAAAAAGACAGGCAGTTTTCTATGGTCATTCCGCCGCCTAATGTGACAGGGGTGCTTCATATAGGACATGCCTTGAATAATACGCTTCAGGATATACTTATAAGATATAAGAGGATGGATGGATATTCTGTGTTATGGGTGCCTGGCACTGACCATGCGGGCATTGCCACTCAAAATGTGGTTGAAAGGCAGCTTGCTGAAGAGGGCTTAAGCCGTCATGATATTGGAAGAGAGAAATTTATAGAGAGGGTATGGCAGTGGAAAGAGAAAAGCGGCGGCAGGATAATAGAGCAGTTAAAGAGGCTTGGGTGCTCTTGCGATTGGTCGCATGAACGCTTCACAATGGATAAAGGGCTTTCAAGGGCTGTAAGAGAGGTCTTTACAAGGCTTTATAAAGAAGGGCTTATATATAAAGGCGATTATATAATAAACTGGTGCCCCAGATGCCACACCGCCCTTGCGGATATAGAGGTTGAGCATGAGGATAGGCAAGGGCATTTATGGCACATAAAATACCCTTTGATTGATGCAGATGGAAAATCTGCAGGCCAATATATCACTGTGGCGACTACGCGCCCTGAGACCATGCTGGGAGATACCGCTGTTGCGGTAAATACAGATGATATGCGTTACAGGGGGCTTATAGGCAAATATCTCTTATTGCCCCTTGCAGACAGAAAGATCTCTGTCATAGCTGACAGGCATGTTGACCCGGAATTCGGTACTGGGGCAGTTAAGGTTACTCCTGCGCATGACTTTAATGACTTTGAGATAGCGCTTCGCCACAACCTTCCATCAGTCAATATATTTGACGCCAATGCAAGGATAAATGAGAATGGCGGAGCATTTAAGGGGATGGAGAGATATGAGGCAAGAGAGGCAGTGATAAAGGCGCTTAAAGAAATGGGGCTCATTAAAGAGATTGAGCCTCATTCTCACGCTGTTGGATGCTGCTATAGATGCAAGACAGTAGTTGAGCCAAGGCTCTCCAAGCAGTGGTTCGTAAAGGTAGAGCCACTTGCAAAGGCTGCCCTTGATGCGGTAAAGGGGGGAAAGACAAGGCTCATACCCAATTCTTGGTTCCGCACCTATGAAGAATGGATGACAAATATAAAGGACTGGTGCATCTCAAGGCAGATCTGGTGGGGCCACAGGATACCGGCATGGGAGTGTATGGATTGCGGGGGGATTACAGTGGATGTCAATACCCCGTCAAATTGCCATCACTGTAAGGGCAATAATATCGTTCAGGAAGACGATGTGCTGGATACATGGTTCAGCTCTGCCCTATGGCCGTTTTCAACCCTTGGCTGGCCAGATGAAACAGAAGAGCTAAAGCGGTTTTATCCTACGAGCGTCCTTATAACAAGTTTTGATATACTCTTTTTCTGGGTGGCAAGGATGATGATGATGGGCATTCACTTTATGAATGACGCTCCGTTTAAGTATGTGTATCTCCATGCCCTTGTCCGCGATAAAGAAGGCAAAAAAATGAGCAAATCAAAGGGCAATGTGATTGACCCCCTTGATATTATGGAAAAATACGGGACAGATGCAGTGAGGTTCACGCTAAGTGTGCTTGCTGCTCAGGGAAGGGATATAAAGCTCTCGGAAGACAGGATTGAAGGATATAAGTTCTTCATTAACAAGATATGGAATGCGACAAGGCTCTTGCTTATGAATAATCCCGACTGCTCAACAACCATCCCCATAGAAAAATTACCTGAGCAAAGGACGGAGCTTATCCTTATAGAGCGCTGGATACTCTCTCGCCTTATGAAGACAATAAGGACAGTAAGGTCATCTCTTGACGCATTTGATTTTGATGTCGCGGCAAAGGCGATATATTATTTTTTCTGGCATGAGTTCTGTGATTGGTATCTTGAGATGATAAAGCCGCATATCGCGTCTGAGGACAAAAATGAAAGAGAAAGGACATTCTCAGCGGCGGTTTCCGTATTAGACAGCAGTCTTCGTATGCTGCATCCATTTATACCATTTGTAACAGAAGAGCTATGGCAGCACCTGCCGCGGCCTCAAGGGGATGAGCGGTTTTTAATATCAGCAAGGTTCCCTTGCCCTGATGAAAAGCTAATTGATGAAGAGGCAGAGCAGGATATGCAGTTTCTTATGTCCCTTATAGGAGGCATTAGAAATACAAGGGCAGAGCTCAATATACCTCCAAGGGCAATGCTCAATATCATTATCGCCGCTCAGGATAAAAAGATAAGGGATATAATAGCAAATAATGAGGTTTATATAAAGAGACTTTCAAGGGTTGAGGATATTGCCTTTATAGAAGATAGAAAAAGGCGGCCTAAAGGCTCTGCCTCTATAGTGCTTAATAATTCAGAGGTCTTTATACCCTTAAAGGGGCTGCTTGATGTTGAAGATGAGATAAGAAAACTTACAAAACAAGAAAAAAAGCTCTTAAATGACCTTAAAAAGTCAGAGGCGAAATTAAACAATGATAATTTCCTTAAAAAAGCGCCTAAGGAGATTGTTGAGAAAGAACAAAATAAGGTTAAAGAGATTGGGGAGCAGCTTAAAAAGATCAGGGATAACCTGACAATGCTTACCGGACTCTCATAAGAAAGTCTGTTCTGTCTCATTTGGAATGAGACTCTCCCTGATTTCAGCTTTCTTTTGCCTCCTTTGGCCGCCCTTCAGGATTGCAGAACTTACTTTTGCTATAGCCTCAGACGATTGAGCTCATTCCATTCAGCCTCTGTTATTTTGCTGAACAATCTAAAGAATACGGTATTATTGGTATAGATTGGGTCAAGATTTTCATCTATCACCCCCTTTTCAATAAGTTTTTGCCATTCTAACGTATTTGGTATCGGCGAAAATTCCGCAAGATACGCCCTTATGCCCAGTGATTTTACAAACATTATAGATTCCCTTATCTCTTCAATATCCTGATCAATAAGCCCAATAAGAAGATAAACCCCTATACTGTCTCTATCAACGCCGGCGCCTAATAGATTAAAGACCGCCTCCTTAAGCTCTTCATTATTTACCTTTCCGCCTGTTAGCTCCTGCCTGATGGGAGAGACGGTCTCAAGGCTCAGGCGAATGGTCTTAAAATTCGCCTCTTTCATAGCAGCAGCTACATCCTGTCTTAAAAGGCGTGCGTGAAGCCCATTTGGGGTATGGAAGGTAAAAGTCATATTTTTTTCTTTAATGGCAGTTAATAATGGCCTTAATCTGTCTTCAAAGCCTACTAAAAGGGCGTCATCATAAAAGGCTATCTCTTTTACATCATTTTTATAGAGAAATGATAGCTCATTTAGTATATCATGCCAGTCCATTGGCCTGAAAGGGCCTGAGATAATCCTTGAGCCGCAGTAAGTGCAATTAAAAGGGCACCCTGTCGCCATCCTGATTGCCCAATAGCTCGCCTTGTCAAAAAGCCCTATCTCATACCACCTCTTAAAAGGCCGCACAGGCGATACAGGGATAGAAAGCCTTTTATAAAGCTCCAGGGCATTTGCCTCTATTGAGCCGCTCAGGACAATATCCGCGCCCGAGTTCCTTATGGCATGGTCCTTCCACAGTGAGGCATACACCCCGCCAAGCACTACAGGGGCAGACCTCGCCCTCTTCCTTATAAGCTCTACAACCTTTATAACCCCTAAATACCAGTAGGACATTACTGATGTGATAAAGACCACATCAAAGCCCCCTGCATTATTTAGACGATGCTCAAACTCGTCTATCCCTATCCCATAGCGGCAAAAGCGCCTTTTAAGATTAACGGGCATTGGCACAGGGCAGTCTGTCCGCACCCTTGGGAACTTAACGCAGGCATCAAATGGAGACAGGCAATCAATCATAGAGACCTCAACCCCTCGCTCCCATAGCCATTCCGCTACCCTGTAAAGCCCAAGCGGGCGTATCCAGAAGTTAAAACAGGCAAAATCGTATATCCACGGATTTATGAGAAGCGCCTTCAAAAAGGTTGTCCCCCATGCTTAACTATATGAATATGCTAACCATTAATTATAGAATACACTATATCAGTCAATAACTCATCGGCCTATAGCATATCTTCTTGATTTTCCTTAACCAAAAGTTATACTGTCTCTCAATTACAACAGGGCGTAATATATCTTTAATCTTTTCAAATCTTTTAAGGGTATTTAAGTGGCTCAGTATGGATATAAATAATTCTGAGGAATTTCATAAAAAGGAAAAAGAGGAGTTTTTCAGGCTGTTAAAAGAGACGGGAGAAAGCCTCCCTGAGGGCGGGGAGACGGTTCTTGACTGTTTTCTTGAAAAGGATGGCCATGTCTCTGCTGACTATATAGCTAAGTGCATTAAGGAAAGCGGTAAAAATCTCTCTCTGGCCGTTGTCAACGAGGCGCTTGACCTGTTATGCAGATACGGGATTGCCCAGAAGATAATGCTGAATGGAAAGGGCATATTGTATGAGCACCTTCATGTGGGCATGGAGCACGACCACCTCTTGTGCACAAGCTGCGGGAAAATCGTTGAGTTTGAGGATAAAAAGCTCCATGAACGCACATTAGAACTGGCTAAGAGCCTCGGGTTTCAACCAATACTTCACAAGATAACCGTGCTCGGGCTCTGCCCTGAATGCAGTCATGGCATACCAAGGCGCTCAATCTCAATGCCCCTGTCACTTGCCGCAAAGGGAGAGAGGCTTAAAGTCGTCTCTATTGAGGGCGGTGTAAAGGCGCGAAAGAAACTTATGGATATGGGGCTTATGCCAGGGGATTCTATAGAGGTCATAAGTAGCGATGGCCCAATTATTATAAATGCAAAAGGCGCAAGGCTTGCCATTGGAAAGGGGCTTGCCGATAAGGTAAGGGTGAAGAACAGGGGCTGAAGAAGAAAAGACAGGGCGGGCATTGGAGAGGAAAAAGTGCTTAATAATAAGCGTTTCTGGTATAGGAAACACTATAATGCAATCTCCCTTGATAAAAGAGGTTGCATTGTCAGATAGATATATTGTTGACTGCCTTTTTGGCAATACTGGCATGGCCTCTGTATTTAAGGGCTTTTACAAGATAAACAATAGCTACATCCTCCCCTTTAAGAAAAGAGAATATTTTAACCTTTTATTAAAGTTATTTCATGTAAGCTATGATATAACCATTGCCTGCTTTCCATCCAATAGACCCCAGTTTCATCTGTTGCCATTTCTTATTGGGGCAAAAGAAAGGATTATTAATTCCTATGGCAAAAATGCCTGTTCATTTTCATTTTTATCCAACAGGAGGCAGGAGGCTATTAGGGGGATACATGATGTAGAGCAGAACCTTTGTCTTTTAAATGCGCTGGGCATCCCTTTTTCTTTAAGGTCTTCAAATGGAAAGGTTGGCGAAATGACGCCGTTTTTCCTCTTATCGCAGGAAGACCGTATCTTTGCAAGAGACTTTTTGACATCCCATAACATTGGCTGTAATAGTGATAAGAGAGGCGGAAGGGATTTAAAGATTTTGGGTCTGCATGCAGGGGCAGGGCCTATCAGGGGAAAGAGGTGGGGCATAGAAAGATTTTCTGAGGTAACATGCAGGCTATTAAGGGAAGGGGTGTTTGACCATGCGCTGATATTTGGCGGAGGGGATGAAAGAGATGATAAAAAGAGGCTTTCACAGCTTATTGGAGGGCAGGCAACAGTTGTCTCTGCTGACATAAACAAGACAGGGGCGTTAATTGAAGAGTGTTCCCTTTTTTTGAGCAATGATACGGGGCTCATGCATATCGCCTCTGCGCTCGGGAAAAAGACGCTGGGGATATTTGGCCCAACTGACTGGGTAAGAACAGCGCCATACGGGGAAAATGCCTGCATCATAACCCCTGATACTGAAAAATTTCCCTGCGCGCCGTGTCTTAAATATCCTTTTGAGGATGTAAGGCCGCAATTGGGCTGCTCTTCATCATTTCCCTGTCTTGAGTCAATAACAGTTGATATGGTATATAAAAGGGTGTTATCTATTGTTGAATAATTTATATAGAGGGTTGGATAAGAGATGATTGGAGAGGAACTAATACAATTTTTGATCTCAGGGTTGACGATAGGCTCTATATACGCCCTTGTCGGCCTTGGCTTTTCCCTCATATACAATGCGTCTGATGTGGTAAATTTTGCTCAGGGCGAATTTGTCATGATTGGCGCTATGAGCGCCATTTTCCTGCACGCATGGGGGCTTCCATACTTTTTAGCCATTGTATTTGCCGTGATAATCAGCATGTTAGTTGGTATGGCGCTTGAAAAACTTGCAATTGAAAGGGCAAGGAACGCAACTGTTGTAACTACTATTATCATTACCATAGGGGCGTCAATATTTTTGCGCGGGGCAGCCCTTTTGATATGGGGAAAGGAAATTTATGGCTTCCCCCCTATATCAGGTGAAGACCCTATAAAACTCGGCAACATAACCATACTTCCACAGAGCCTCTATGTAATATCAGGGACATTTTTATTTGTATTTTTACTGCGCTTCTTTTTTCAAAAGACAATTATCGGAAAGGCAATACTCGCCTGCTCATACAATAAAAAGGCTGCCTATTTAATGGGCATTGAGGTAAAGAGGATGCTGCTCCTTGCCTACGGCATATCAGCGCTATTAGGGGGGATCGCAGGCGTCCTCATAGCGCCTATTACCTATATGACCTATGGCTCAGGGGTTATGCTGGGCTTAAAGGGGTTTTGCGCCTCAATACTTGGCGGGATGGGCAACTCTATGGGGGCGGTAATAGGAGGGCTTTTGCTCGGGGCTGTAGAGTCTCTTGGCGCAGGGCTTATCTCATCAGGCTATAAGGATGCGATAAGTTTTTTTATTATTCTGATAGTGTTATTCTTCAGGCCAACCGGCCTCTTCGGGAAAAGGGGGCTTGAGAGGGTATAATGAAAAGGCTTATCGGGCTTTATATATTCGGGCTTACTGGCATAGCCCTTGGAGCGCTCTTTCCTGACAACTATTATGTCAGCGTGGTGGGCTCAACCGCATTCTTTCATATTATCCTCGCCATTGCCCTTAACCTATTCATGGGTTATGCAGGCCAGATTTCTCTGGGGCATGCCGCATTCTTTGGAATAGGCGCATATTCTTCCGCCTTTTTTACCACTAACTATGGCCTTAACCCCTATATTGCCCTTATAATAGGGCTATGTATCACCTTTTTTCTTGCCTCATGCCTTGCCCGTCCTATTTTGAGCCTAAAGGGACACTATCTTGCAATGGCAACGCTTGGGCTTGGCATAATAGTTCATATATTCCTTGTGCAGGAAGAAGGGATAACAGGAGGGCCTGACGGCATGTCTAACATCCCTGTATTGAGCATTTTAGGTTTTCCACTGGATAGCGATATAAAATGGTATTTTTTCCTGCTGGCGATTACTTGCGGGGCAATCTTAATATCCCTCAACATAGGGGCGTCTCGCATGGGCAGGGCGCTAAAGGCCATTCATGGCAGTGAGATAGCGGCAGAGTGCCTTGGTATTGATACAGCAACGGTAAAGGCGCAGATATTTGTCCTCTCCGCCCTTATCACCTCGTTTGTAGGAAGCCTCTTTGCCCATCAGCAGGCATTTATAAGCCCTGACTCCTGCAGCTTCTTCTTCTCTATAGAGCTTGTTACTATGGTAGTGCTTGGCGGGCTTGGCTCAACCTTTGGGGCAGTATTCGGCGCCCTTATTCTTACCCTGCTCCCTGAAGTTCTCGTCCATTTTGAAGAACTGGAGGTTATTATATATGGCGCTATCCTTATGGCAATTATGATATTCCTTCCAAAGGGCGTATTTGTCTCTTTATGCGAGGCTGTAAATAGAAGGTTGTAGAGGGGATAGAGGGGATAGAGGTTGTAGAGGGGATAGAGGAGATAGAGGGGATAGAGGTTGTAGAGGGGATAGAGGGGATAGAGGGGATAGAGGAGATAGAGGAGATAGAGGTTGTAGAGGGGATAGAGGGGATAGAGGTTGTATATGAATAACATGGGACACATATTAAGGGTTAAGGAAATATCAAAGTCATTTGGAGGGGTTAAGGCCCTTTTATATATATCCTTTGACGTTAATGAAGGGGAAATCTTTTCTATTATAGGCCCGAACGGCGCTGGAAAGACCACCCTCTTTAATATATTAACAGGCGTCTTTAGACCTGACGCTGGCGCTATATTGTTTAAGGGCAAAGAGATTAATAAACTTTCAACCCATAAGATCGCCTCATTAGGCGTTCAGAGGACATTTCAAAACCTGCAAGTATTTATGAACATGTCTGTTGTGGAAAATGTAATGGCAGGCTGTCACATAAGGACAAGCTCTAATATGTTGAGCGCATGTCTCAGGCTCCCAAGGGTGCGGAAAGAAGAGCATAGCGTAAGGCAATGGGCGATGGATGCCCTTAAAATTGTCGGGCTCAAGGATTACGCAGACAAAGACGCATCCTCTCTCTCTTATGGTATGCTAAAAAGGCTTGAAATAGCCCGCTCATTAAGCGCCAATCCAGAGATATTGCTCCTTGATGAGCCAGCAGCAGGGCTTAACGACACTGAGACCCTGTCTATGCGGTCTTTAATAGAAGAGATCGCCTCAATGGGGATAACTGTCGTGTTAGTGGAACATAATATGGAGCTTGTCATGGAATGCTCTCATAGGGTAATGGTATTAAATTATGGAGAGTCCCTTACTATTGGAAGCCCCCAGGAGGTTCAAAAAGACCCTCAGGTCATCTCTGCCTACCTTGGCAGTGAGTAGGTTAATAGTAGGTTAATGCAGGAGCTTAAATAAAAAGACAGAGTAAAAGACTAAAATGTATGTATCAATAAGGCCCGTTGTCGGTCTATTTAAGATATTGCCATACCCTGATTTTGGAGACTTCTGGTCTTTTGTCCATTCGTCTTTTACCAATTACAGCCCCCATGTTGAAGGGACGAGGTTTACAATCAAGTTTTCAACTATTCAGGAGGCTGATGTTGCGCTGGAAAATCTTGTGTCTTCACTGAAACGGAGCCAGTATATCCCAACAGGGGTGCCAATAGCGCCACTTCAGTTTATTGCCCATGAAGAGCATAATCCTGACCAATCCCTATGGCAGATAGCCCCGGCAGGCTATTTTCTCATAAGGGACTGGATGGAGATACAGCATAAAGAAGATTGGATATATGGGTGCAGCCTTGTAAATGTAGCATATCAGATGCCTGTCTCAAATCAGCTCTTTCCATACAGGCTCATACTTATAAATGGCGACTTAAAACAAGAGTGTTATTTTTGCGGGAGCAGGTGGCACTCCACAAAGGGCTGCAAGGCCTTTTTTAGAAAAGAGGGTCATGGCGATGAGATATTAAAAAGGCTTGCCTATTATACGCCAGAAGACTGGAAAGAGCATATAAAAGACGAAAAGAAAAACATATCGTTTATAACAGGGTTATATGCAATTCATGAGGCCCTTCGTTTCCCTTTCAGGCCATTTTTTGCTATAAAGACATTATATTCAAGCGTTAATGAATATATATATGAACAAGAGCTTGAGCCATCGCTTTTAACCGAGCATCTAAAGGAGATATATGAGGCATTCAATGCCAATGACCTGAAGGCATTGAGGGCGTCTTTGAGCAAGGGCTTTTCAGAGCATGAGGCCCCGCTTATCCATACTATGAGGGCAATGTTGTTCCTTTACGAGGGAGATGCAGACAGCGCCCTGTCTGAGCTCCAGTCAGGAGAAATACTGTGTAAGAATGCAGGGCAGAGGGCCTATATATTGCTTTTAGAGGCAAGGCTTCAGTTGTTCTGGCATGGCATTGAGGGCGCAAGGGCGGCTGTTAACAAGGCAAAGACGCTCTTTTCACATGACCCGCTTATAAAGCGCTGGGATGTCATCATTTCATGTATTGAAAGAAATACGGGAAGCGTCCACAGGACAATAACATCAATGAGCAATGCGGTAGAGTGGCTCATACAGATAATGTGCGAGCCCCTTTCTCTGGCATACGGGAACGAAATAGAAAAGATATTCAAGGGCAAACTTGAATTGATTGAAGATAAGGTTGATCAAGACAAGGTTGCGCTTGAAAATCTCATAAGCCAATTTCAGTCTGCATTTCCAGACAGCGACATTGACCATATACTTATCCCATTTAGAGACCTTAATGGGGTTATACCTAAACTTGGCCTTAAAGGTCTTCAAGAGGCGCATGATGAGCTTATTAACCTTTGGTCAAAGGTATATAATGAGATAAATAAGAATTATATAGAGCTTTATGGCCGTTTGCTTGATGCAAGGAAGCTGCTGGCCTCAAACATTAAGAGGCTTCCTGATAGTGGCAGGCTTGGGGCGCTGAAGGCGAAATGCGTAAAAAATCAGCGTTCGCTTACTGATTTTATTAAGAAGGTCAGGGTTATAAAAAAGATACGCGAGATGAAAGAGCTTGGCCCCTCTGTTGAAAAATGGGAAAATTTGGTCAATAAACTTGTCGCTGAGGTGGAAGCGGAGATTGAAAAGGCGTATCAGGCAGCGCTTATAAAAAAATATTGCAGCATTGGAATTTCTGTTACCCTTGTGGTATGGCTGCTTGTGTATTTATATACGATTTTAAAGGAATATTTGTGACCCCTTATCATTTTTGCCCCCTTTTGCCGTGCAGGATTTAGGTAGCATTTCATATTTCATGCAGCCTCAACAGATATGGATAAGGACTTTATCTTTCTGTGTAAATGGCGTCTTTCAATGCCGATTGCCTCAGATGTCCTTGTGATATTGCCGTCAAACTCCTTGAGCTTTCTTATGAGGTATTCCTTTTCAAACATTGTTCTGGCCTGCTTAAAGTCATTGCAGGCAAAAAGCTCCTCTATCTCTTTGGATAATACGGCCTTATTATCTGGCTTATGAAACGGCCTTGGAAGCGCCTCATGTTTAATAATGTTATCAGGAGTTAATATCACAAGACGCTCAACAAAATTTCTCAACTCCCTGACATTTCCCGGCCAGTCATACCCCATGAGCGCATTGAGGGCGTCATTGTCTATGGTCTTTTTGGGCATTCCAAGCTTAATGGAAAATTCTTCTAAAAACTCATCTACTAAAAGCGGTATATCCTCCTTTCTCTCTCTCAATGGAGGCACTTCAATTGGTATGACATTGAGCCGATAGTAAAGGTCTTCTCTAAAGCGTCCTTTTTCTATCTCTTTTTCAAGGTCTTTATTGGTTGCCGCAAGTATCCTTACATCTACCTTAATAGTCTTTGAGCCTCCTACCCTCTCAAACCTTTGTTCCTGTAATATTCTCAATATCTTAGCCTGTGTCCTGAGGCTCATGTCAGCAATCTCGTCAAGAAACAGCGTTCCCCCGTTGGCAAGGTCAAACTTGCCTCGCTTCATTGTAGATGCGCCTGTAAAAGCCCCTTTTTCATGGCCAAAGAGCTCGCTTTCTATAAGCTCTTCAGGGATTGCAGCGCAATTTACATCAATCATCGGTCTCAAGCGCCGTTTGCTCATGCGATGTATTGTCTGAGCTACAAGCTCCTTTCCTGTGCCGTTTTCACCGCGAATCAGCACCCACGCATCTGTTGGGGCAACTACCTCAATCTGTCTTTTAAGCTGCGTTATAACCTCGCTTTTGCCAGTTATCTCCTTCGGAGCCCCTACCTTTTGCCTCAGAAGGGCGTTTTCTTCCTGCATCTCATAGAACCTGATGGCATTCTTTAACGCCATTATGAGCTGTTCATAACTGAGCGGCTTTTCAATAAAGTCATAGGCCCCGAGTTTAGTCGCCCTTACAGCGGTCTCTATTGTCCCGTGACCGCTCATGATCACTACCGGCAAAAATGGCCACTCTTCCTTTATGCGCCTTAATGTCTCAATGCCGTCCATCTCTGGCATCCATATATCAAGGAGCACAACAGATGGAAGGCTGTCTCGTATAGACAAAATGGCAGCCCTGCCATCAGGGGCAGCGGCAACCTGAAAGCCCTCATCCTCCAATATGTCCGTAACCGCCTCTAATATGCTCTCTTCATCATCAACTACTAATACCCTTGTCTCCATCTAAAAGCCCCTCTCTTGGAAATCTTATTATAAACTTTGTGCCATTAGGGCTATTGGGCTCAACAATGATTGAGCCGCCGTGGTCCGTTACAATGGAGTTTACGATTGAAAGGCCAAGCCCTGTCCCACCCTTTTTCTTGGAAAAATAAGGCTCAAACAGCCTCTGCCTGTCCTCTTCATCAATCCCAATGCCTGTATCAACCACAATAATCTCAAAGATGCCGTTTACATAACCATCCCTATCTATAATACCTTCCATATAGTCCTTCCTGCATTCTGCCCCATCTAAAAACGCCATATTAACCTCAACCTGCCCGCCATCTTCCACTGCATGGACTGCATTGTCAATAAGGTTCATAAACATCCTCTTTAGCTGGTCAGGGTCCCCATAAAAGGGAGGAAGCTGGCCTGTTGCAACATTGAGATGGAAATTACAATTTGGATTGGTCTCTTTATACATAAAGAGCACCTCTTCCGCCAGCGTCTTTAAATCAACAAAACGGGGCCTCAGCCGCGGCATACGGGCAAAACTTGAAAACTCATTCACAAGCCTTTTAAGCTCCTCCACCTGTGAGACAATAGTATCAAGACATCTCTTAAATACTGCCCGCTCCTTATCCTTAAAATATGATGAGTATTTTCTCTGCAGCCTCTGCGCATTCAGTTGTATTGGGGTAAGCGGATTTTTTACCTCATGAGCTATCCTCCTTGCCACCTCTCTCCATGCAGCCATGCGCTGTATCTTTTCAAGCTCTGTTATATCGTCAAACACTACAAGCACGCCATGAGAATATCCTGTCTGGTCCCTCAAGACTGTAAAGGTAACAATTAAGGATAAGTCCCTATCATTTACCTTTATCCTCATCGGCCTTTGTATCGCCCCCTTAGACGAACGCAAAAGCCCTCTTCTAATATGCTCAAATTCCTCTTGCTCCTTCTTTGAAAGGAGCTCTTTATATGAACGCCCTATCGTCTGCCTTGCGTTTATGGAAAGTATCTGCTCTGCTGACCTGTTTACTGTGCGTATAATGCCAGACCTTTCAATAGAGATAACGCCTGTGCCGATATTTTGGAGAATGGTCTCAATATAATGCCTCCTCTCTTCAATCTCGCTATATGCCTTTTCCGCCCTCGCCCTTGCCGACTTTAACTCTGCTGTCATAACATTAAATGAACCTACAAGGTCATTGAGCTCGTCCTTGCCCTTTGGCTCAAGAGATATGTCTAAGTCCCCCTGAGCCACCCTCTTGGTTGCATCAGCAAGCGCCTGAAGGGGCTCTGTAATATGACGGGCAAGTCTAAAGCCAAACCAGATAGCGACAAATATAATTAAGACGGTTATAAGGAAAAGAGTTATTATAATTGTTGTCTTTAACGGCCTTTTATAGAGCTTAACTGTCTGATATTCTTCATAACCTGCCTTGATTGTATTCAAAAGCTCAGTGATTTTATGAGGCATAAGATAGCCGATAGACAATAGACCTATTAGTCTGCTTCCCTCATTACTGCTTGAAATAATAGGGACATTTGCCATAAGGATGTTCCCAAAATCCGTATCAACGCTGAATATCTCAATCTGATCTATGTTTTTAACAGCTTCAGAGCCCCTCTTCTCGCCTTTATTGCCATTATTCACATTTTCTACATTTTTCTCAATATTTTTAATAAGTTGTTTTAATTGCTCCTTAGATATTGAGGGCACATAATCAACAAGCCCTATTGATTTATAGGATGCGATGAGGTCTCCATGCCTGTCAAATACAGAGATGATATTAAGCCCCCTTATAAGGTCATATTGGGCTTGACCCTGCCTCCATATACCCTGCCTCTTTAGGCTGGATAGCCACTGCCTTGAGCAGTCGGCATCAAGCGAGGCATTGATAAATCCCCCTTTTTGAGATATTACGCAAGCGAAATTGAGCCTTTCTTTTAATAAAATTGCCCTTTCTTTCAGCCACTTTTCCCTTTCCTCATAATAGGTTCTGCCTACAAAAATAGCGTCTTCCAGCGACCTTTCTATCCTCTCATCAAACCATAGCCTCAGGCTTGTATTGATAAACTGCACTGATATAAAAAATAATATGGCAGTTGGTATAAGCGAGAGGAATATAAAGGCCATAACGAGCTTTGTCCTGAGCTTTGCGCCAAATACCCTTGCCCTATCCTCAAATAACGCCTTTAGTATATTTCTTATAATAAGATATATAAGGAGGAGAATGAGAAGGGTATTAAGGTTTATTATGGCAAAAAACAGGAGATTTCCCGCAAGTGGAAGGGAAAAACTGGATGTCATCAAGATATATTCTATTATACCAAGTAGAATAAGGATAAAAGAGAAGACAATAATAAGGCGTCTATCTCTCTTTCTCCTTATGCGCTCATTAATATCTGAACCTGATGGAATTCCAGTCTGTCTCAATCTTATTGCTCCATATAAAACCAATCATCTTTTTTAGCGGAAGGGCTGTATCTTCCATCCTCTCTATTATGACCTTCAGTTTTAATATGTAAACAGCCCCCTGTGTTATTGTCCTGAGATTAAAGAGCCTTATATCTCTTAAAGAAAATGTCAGCTCTTGCGCCCGCCTCTCATCTTTTACGCTTATGACCCTGCGTTCTTCACGGCCAAACCGCACACGGTACTCCTGTTTCAAATAGTCATAGGCAAGGGTCCTCTCTATCATTATGGTCTTTAGCTTCTTTGAAAAAAACAGCCTTGGCCTCAAAAGCTCAAAACGGTAGGTTACCTTTATTGGAATGCCAGAAGAAAGGGCCTTTTTCATCTGCACAGGAAGGCCGTCCTTAATCCTGACTTGAGTCAGCAGGAAATTATCCTCTTGAGCAATTATAAACTGCTCTATGGAAGGCAAGTTATGAGAAGGATCAGGAGGAGAAGCTGATTGCGAAAGACAAATGGCGGATGTGGGAAAGTGCCCCAAGAAGATAATTAAGAACAAAATAATTATACGCAAAATGCCCTTCATTCAATTCTCGTTCAAAAGCTCCTTTAACTGTTCCATAAAGGCATTTAAGTCTTTAAATTGTTTATATACTGAGGCAAAACGAACATAGGCCACATCATCCCATTCTCTTAGACATGCCATCACCCTTTCGCCAATCTTTGAGCTCTGGATCTCTTTTTCGCCAGTCTCCTGTATCTCCCTTTCAAGCCCTGATACAAATTTTTCAATACGGGCAAGCTCAATCGGCCGTTTCTCGCATGCCTTTATCATCCCCTCTATTATCTTCATCCTGTTAAAAGGCTCACGTCTTCCGTCTTTCTTTACGACAAGCGGCTGAAATTCCTCAACCCTCTCATAGGTGGTAAAACGCCTTGAACAAGAGACGCACTCCCGCCTCCTCCTTATTGCCCTGCCGTCGCTGCTGGGACGCGTATCAACCACCTTTGTATCTGGCGTAAGGCAAAATGGACACTTCATAGCCTAATAATTTTCCTTTTTATAACTTTATAACTTTATAACTTTATACGGATTTATAATTTGTCTTCACATCTTAATAAGCTTAATATTGGCCTCTTTTATCATTATCTCAGAAAGCTCATCAGGATAGCCGTCTTTATAGAATATCCTTTTAATATCGGCATTTATAAGCATTTTTGTACATATAATACATGGAAGGTTTGTGCAGTAAAGGTCTGCCCCCTTAACGCTTACCCCATGATATGCGGCCTGAATAAGGCAGTTTTGCTCTGCATGAAGCCCACGGCAAAGCTCATGGCGCGTGCCAGAAGGGATATTCATCCGCTCCCTTAAACACCCTATATCCAGACAGTGCTTCAGCCCGGTTGGCGCGCCATTATAGCCTGTTGAGAGCACGCGTCTATCCTTTACAAGGATTGCCCCCACATTTCGTCTAAGGCAAGTTGACCTTGTGGCAACAAGGTCGCATATAGACATGAAATAATCATCCCAGCTCGGCCTTTTCTGCCTCTTCACTTAAAATTTCCTCATATCGTTGTAAGCGCTCTGAGTATATTGGATAGCGCTCACATATATCTTTTATCTTAAGGCGAATATCTCGTATAAGTTTATCATCTTGCGGGGCGTTAAGTATGTCCGCAATATAATTTGCGACCTCCCTTACCTCATCCTCTCCAAGCCCTCGGGCAGTAATTGCAGGAGTGCCTATCCTTATGCCGCTTGTAATAGAGGGCGGATTTGGGTCAAATGGCACGGCATTTTTATTGACAGTGATGCCTGCACGCTCAAGCGCCTCTTCTGCCTCTTTGCCGGTAATATTCTTATCCATAAGATTTACAAGCACAAGATGGTTGTCTGTGCCGCCTGATACAAGCCTAAAATCCCTTTCCATAAGTGTCTCTGCAAGGATTTTGGCATTTTTTAATATGTTTTGCTGATAGGTCTTAAATTCAGGCAAAAGCGCCTCTTGAAAGGCCACTGCCTTTGCAGCAATTACATGCATAAGGGGCCCTCCCTGAACCCCAGGGAATACTGAGGCGTCTATTAATCTGCCGTATTGCTCCTTTGAAAGTATAAACCCGCCCCTTGGCCCGCGCAGCGTCTTGTGCGTAGTGGATGTTATAAACTCTGCAAAGGGCACGGGAGACGGGTGGTTTCCAGACGCAACCATGCCTGCTATATGCGCCATATCAACTAATAGATAGGCATTTATCTCATCACATATCATGCGGAACTCATCAAATGGTATTGTCCTTGGATATGCGCTTGCCCCTGCAATAATAAGACGCGGTCTATAGTAAAGCGCCTTCTGCCTCAAATCTTCAAAGTCTATTGTCTCAGTCTCTTCACTTACGCCATAATGCACAACATTATAGAGCTTTCCTGAAAAGTTTACTCTTGACCCATGAGACAGATGGCCTCCATGCGCAAGGTCCATTGAGAGGATAGTATCCCCCGGAGACAGCGCTGCAAAATAAACAGCCATATTTGCCTGACTCCCTGAATGAGGCTGAACATTGGCATATTCTGAGCCAAACAGGAGATTGAGCCTATCTACTGCAAGCCTTTCCACTGTATCCATGTTCTCACAACCGCCATAATAGCGCTTTTCAGGATAGCCCTCTGCATATTTATTCATAAAGGCGCTCCCCTCCGCCTCCATAACAGCCTCGCTTGCAAAATTTTCAGAGGCTATCATTTCAAGCTGGCCTGTCTGTCTCTCTATCTCTGCCCTTAATGCCTCAAATACTTCCCTGTCTGTCTTAAAAAGGTTAAACATGACCACTCCTTTATTTGATGCTTCCTAAAGTATTAAAGAGTTCTATCCTCCTCTTATGGCGGCCCCCTTCAAATGGCGTAGAGAGCCACACCGCTACAATATCTTTTGCAATCTCACTGCCAATAACCCTTTCACCAAGACACAATATATTTGCATCATTGTGAAGCCTGCTCATCTTTGCGCTAAAAGGCTCATGGCAAAGGGCCGCCCTTATATCAGGGAACTTATTGGCAGCCATGCTCATGCCTATGCCAGTGCCGCAGATCAATATGCCCCTCTCAACGGCATTTGTCCTTACAAGGTCGCAAACTTGCCTTGCAAACAGGGGATAATCAACAGATTCCCTTGAATGGCATCCACAATCCGTAACCTCATGCCCCAATGTAGAGATAAATGCCTTTAATTCCTCTTTTAAAGAAACGCCTCCGTGGTCTGAACCAATTGCAATCTTCATTGTTGCCTTAATTATATATTACTTAATCTCTGCACGCTCAAAGGGGACAGAAATGAATTTTAAATGTTATATTATGGGGTTACTTCATAAAACCCTTAACTTAATCTCAGATGCAGCAAATTGTTAAATGTTATTTTAAATCCATTCTTTTTATATGTATAAGCCTATGTCCCAACATATCAACTCCGGCCTGACACTGTTCCAATACAATGTAACCTACGGGCGGTTCATATATTCCATTTTCTGGCTTCATGTCTATAAACAATACTTCAGTGTATATAGGCCTGAATCCTTCTATTTGTAGTTTTACAGGTCCGCATATCTTTCCTTTTTGAGCAGTTTGATCGGCTAATTCTACTTCTATTTCATCAATAATTTCTATATCTCCCAATTTATTCTTCCATGCTGCTGGTAAAACCATATAAGATGTTCCTGTATCCACCAACGCATTGCATACAATACGATATTCAAGATTATTAACATTTTTTATTTCTACAGGTATAACTATTCGTCCCATTTTTTTCACCTACATTATACCCTTTATCCCTGATTGCGCCCTTATGAATTTTAATCATATCTTCCCAGTATTATCACAGCATTAGTGCCGCCAAAGCCAAATGAATTGCTCATTACATTCCTCACTTCCTGCCTCCTTGCAACATTGGGCACATAATCAAGGTCCATCTCCTCTTCTGTCGCATCAAGGTTGATAGTGGGGGGTATTATGCCATGCTCTATTGAGAGCGCAGAATAGATTGCCTCTATCCCGCCAGTGCCGCCAAGCAAGTGCCCTGTCATTGACTTGGTTGAGCTTACCGCAACAGAGTATGCAGCCTCTCCAAATACATGCTTTATCGCCCTTGTCTCTACAATATCATTAAGGGGCGTGCTTGTGCCATGCGCATTTATATAATCTATGTCTTCTGGCAAAAGGCCCGCATCGTTAAGCGCCATCTTCATGGCAAGTATGGCGCCTTCTCCATCATCAGGAGGCGCAGTCATGTGGTAGGCATCGGCAGAAAGGCCGTATCCCAGCATCTCCGCCCTTATCTTCGCCCCCCTCTTCAGGGCATGATTAAGCTCTTCAAGCACCAGTATCCCGACCCCTTCTCCAATGACAAAGCCATCTCTATCCTTGTCAAATGGCCGCGATGCCTTTTGAGGCTCATCATTTCTTGTAGAAAGGGCCTTTAAAGAGGAAAAACCTGCAAATGCAAGCGGGGTTATGACAGACTCGCAGCCGCCTGTAATCATACAGTCAGCATCCCCCCTTTGTATTGCCCTGAATGCCTCTCCTATTGCATGAGTGCCAGCAGCGCAAGCAGTGCAAATTACTGTATTCGGCCCTTTTGCGCCAAATATTATTGATATTTGGCCAGATGCCATATTAGGGATAGCCATTGGTATAAAGAATGGGCTCACTCTCCTTGGGCCCTTATTGACAAGTATATCCCTGTATTGCTCTATTGTCCCGAGGCCGCCAAGGCCAACGCCTGTAATAACCCCTGTTCTCTCTGAGAGGCTGCCGCTTATCTCAAGCCCGGCATCTTCTATTGCCATCTTTGCCCCTGCAATGCCCAACTGGACAAAGGGGTCAAGACGCTTTACAAGTTTTTCAGGCATAAAATCAGACGGCCTAAACCCCTTAACCTCTCCTGCTATACGGGATGGATACCCTGAGCAATCAAACCTTGTAACATGGTCTATGCCAGAGCGCCCCTCAGTAATATTGCGCCAGTTCTCCTCAATGCCAATGCCTACAGGCGAGAGGATACCAAGACCTGTTACAACTACACGGCGTCTTAGGTCATTGCCTTTTGCCCTACTCATCTATGCTCCTTATTATTGCTCAATATATAAATTTATAATAACTTATGGCAGATTAATAAGAACAATACCTCAATGCATCTCTCTATAAAACCCCTTACATCCTCTCCTTTACATAATTAATAGCATCTTTTACAGTCTGGAGCTTTTCAGCATCCTCATCAGCTATTTCCATCCCAAACTCCTCTTCCATCGCCATAACAAGCTCAACAAGGTCAAGGGAGTCTGCCCCAAGGTCATCAACAAATGACGCCTCTAATGTAACCTTTGCCTTATCAACGCTTAACTGCTTAGAGATAACATCTATCATCTTTTCTTCAATATTCATTAATCTTGTCCTCCTATATTATTTAGTTATAACGAGCAAAAGTCACTTGCCGACAATCCACAAGGGCGAAGCCCGCCGCAAATTGGCGGTCAAGTGCCCCCGCTTGTTATATGTTCTAATTTGTATTTATTCCACTACAGTCCCAGTTAAGTTCAGATAGAAAAAATTGCAATGCAATTTTCTATTTTAGTATAGTCAAACAAGTTTCAGTAAATGATTTAACAGCCAGCTTCACAAGTTCTCTCATTCTCTCTTTAAAGGTCAAGCAATGCTGCTATTGCATCACTCAATCTATTTTCATCAGCAACAAACCCCACTTTGCGAAAAATATCAAAATAGTCAAGATGCCCTTTTTTAAAATGTTTAATAACATTTTCGGCTTGCAATAATTTTCTCTTTTTGTCTCTTTTAAAAGAGTTTATTATATCAGTCTCAACTACAGAGCTTATTAATCTTTCTGCTTAGTTAAGGGTTGCCTCTCGATTTTCATTGAAACCCTTAAGTAAATGCTCTGCCGATGATAATGTATTTAATGATAATTCCATTTTTTCTCCTTCATAACTATTTATTTTATAAATATACAAATATTTCTCTCATATAATATTTTTTATATAACTATATTTTATATAATGCATTATATTAAACTAATTTAGTTGTTTAATTTTATGTTTATGAAGTCAATATCTTTAATATTGTCTGGAATTGAAAAATATTGTATTAATTTTCCCCAATTTTTATCTCTTATTGTGCTTATTTCATTTAAATAAAACCCAACCCAGACATCACTAATTTTTGAATTTGAAGTTTCCTTTGAAAGTTTATCAAGTGTAATATTTACATACTTTTCATCAATATCTATGCCTATAAATTTTCTGCCTAATCTTTTAGCAGCTATAACAGACGTTCCTGTGCCAACAAAAGGGTCTAATACAATATCACTTTCATCCGTGCTCATCAAAATTAATCTTTCTAATAAATGTATTGGTAACTGGCAAGGATGATCATCTCTATATTTATTATGTTTTATACGATGAATATCTGTCCAAACATCAGATACTAACGGACCGAATGGATGCAATCCTGCTTTTTTCCCCCCATAATCCTTTAAAAGATAATTACATTTCCTGCATCGTTTATGTGGATAGCGAATTTCATAAAATTTAGCCTTTTTTAAGTCCTTAACATAATACAAAATACCATAATGAGATGGTTGTAATGATTTCCCCATCGGCGCTGTGGGAGCATCCCAAGCGATCCAATGTTTAAAATATGCCACTTCATTTAAAAATGCCGCATAATATGTAAGCCACTTAGGGATATTATGAATAAAAATAGAACCTGTAGGCTTAGTAATTCTCACCATCTCATAAATCCATTGTTTACTCCATTCTAAATAGTCATGAAATTCTTTACTATCTTTATAGCCATTATATTTCTTCTTTAAATTAAAAGGAGGGTCTGCAAAAGTAATATCTACAGAATTATCTGGTATATTTTGCATAATCTCTAAACAATCACCATGAATGACCTGATTAATGTATTTCTCCAGCATCGCTAAATACCTTATTTAATATTTGTTTAAATCGTTCTAATTCATCATGATGAAAAGTAAAAACATCTTCATAAGCAGCAACCATTCTTTTCAAATCATTCTTTCTTACATACCAACCGATACCATCAACAAATCCTAAAAAGTGAGCATTTGGATAATGTTCTTTTATTAACGTATCAATTGAAATTTCTGTCTTAGATTTATCACCTTGACTAGAAGATGTTGTCACCAAATATGAACACTCAATAATTAATCGTGGCTCTCTCTTATCAGGAATAATAAAGTCCATTGTTCGCTTAGTATCAGGAGCATTGTTTATCAATTCCCCTAAATCTCCTTTTTCAAATCCTATCCCTATGTCCTTCAAAATTTTTTCAATAACGCCTTCAGGATTATTCTCTTTTTTACCAGAATATGACCCTTTTTCTTTATAACGAATTAATGTGTCAATTAATGCCTCTATTTCAAAATTTAACTTTGAAATACTTAATTTTTTCAATTCAAAGAGAGGCAGTGCGTTAGATAGAATTGGAATTGTAGAGCCTTCAAAAAATATATTTACTAAACCTTTTCTAAAAAACTTGTTTTCTCTTATCTTCTGCTGGATTTTATTGTCTGTCCATTCTTTGATATTTTCTTTAACGCTTATTTCTGCATCTTTTATCCATTGTTTCTTATAAACAAGATCATTTAATTCAGAATTATCAACTATTCTAATAAAGGTTATGAGCCTTTTTAGACTTTCATTTGAAAAACCAGTTAATGCAAGTAATGCTCGTAATCCATTCTCTTTTTTACAAATTAAATCTTCAAATAATTCTTTCCTCAACCCATTATTTTTAATTTGATTTTTCAAAACAAGTAAAATTTCCTTAAGTGCATTGACATATCCCTCATAAGCTTCTTCAAATTCTCTATTGTAAAAATAGAAAGTATTTTTTGTGATAACTATGTCAAATTTTTCTTGTATGCTTTTCATTTTTTAAACTTTCATAAAAAATAATATATATTCATCTTTCATTATATTTCTTATTCCTTTTATAGGTTTGAAAATAGTTTTCATGAGTTTTAAATTGTACTTTTTACAAGATTCAATTATCTTACCCTCCAGTCTTATTCCACCTGTTTGATTTGTATTAGAACCTATAATCATTATAAAAAATTTATTATTTTTTAACACCCTAGATATTTCTGAACATGCTTGTTCCATCTCATTAAAATAATTTTCTAAACGTTCCTTTTTATTTCTACCAATTAATCCAATCATGCTACTTCTAATCTCAGTAATATCATAGCCTAAAAATTTTAATTGTGCCTCATCATTTTTTACATAGTCAATTGCAAATGAATATGGTGGTGATGTAATTACACCATCAACAGAACTATCTTCCAATGGTATTTTTAAAGCATTGCCAGTTTCTAAAATCTCCAACCTGCCCAAATCAGGTACATATTTTCTAGTAAAAGAAATAAAATTAACAACAGTATCTTCATATCTTTTCAGCACTTTTGAAAAAAGCTGTCTATGACTAAATTTTACCCGTTTAGAATACCCTAAGGCATCTAAAAAAGCAAGTAATGCTAGTTGATAAACTTTTAACTTGTTATTATCGGTAATTTTTCGCAGTTGTTTATTTATATTATCAGTATTAAAAAAATCAAATAATTCCTCTGATTTATTTGAAATTCCTTTTAATAAATTAATATTTATAGAAAGGCTATCATATTTTACCTTAGTCATGAATCGGCAAAAAGGACTTAAATCAATTGCGTAAGAATTTATACCCATTAAAGAAGCTTCAATATTTGTTGTCCCGCTTCCACACATAGGATCTAAAATTACTTCTCCTTTTCTTATACCAACAATATTAATTAATGACTTAATTAATTGAGGATGAAACTTACCACGATAAGGAAATAATCCATGAGTTGCATAACCAGTCGCAAAAGCTCCATTTTCAAAATATGTTTTTATGATAGGAGAACGATTATTAGTAACCGGCTTAACTGATTGATTATACATTAAAAAATGTTTAGTTAAATTACCATTAATAGATTTAAAGTAGGCTAATCTATCCAGCAAACTGTCTTCAGGTAAACAATTATATTCTAAATATGCTAATTCCAACTCAAACAGTTCATTAACCGATGGTAATAATTCTATATCTCTATCAAACAACTTTTCAATAAGTGGAGATAAATGATAAAATCTCTTTTTGAGTATCATTATAAATAACTCATTTAATATACAAGGCAATTGTTCGGAATAATAGAGATAATGACATGACGACCCTCGCTAAATCACGGGCTTACATGCTCCCTTAGGTTCATCGGTCTGTCATGTCATATTTTAGCTTAAAAAATACTACCATTTTTTACAATAATATCTTAAAATGGTACCTCTATATAACATACAAGGTTATATCTAACGCTAATTACACAATAATCCCCCATTTATATGGAGAACATGGCCTGTTATGTAAGACGCCTCATTTGAGGCCAAAAACACGCATGCGCTTGCAACCTCCTTTGCCTCTCCCATCCTGCCCATTGGGATATTTGATATTATGGATGACCTTATCTTCTGAGAGAGCTTTGAGGTCATATCCGTATCAATAAAGCCAGGGGCGATTGCATTACAGGTAACGCCCCTTGCTGCCACCTCTCTTGCCAGCGCCCTTGTAAAGCCTTCAATGCCAGCCTTTGATGCGCAATAATTGGCCTGTCCTGCATTGCCCATTGAGGCAACTACAGAGCTTATGTTTATAATCCTGCCCCAGCGCGCCTTTATCATTGGAGAAAGCGCTGCCTGAGCGCAATTCATTGCCCCAATAAGGTTTACTTGAAGCACATCTAATATCGCCTCTTCTTTCATCCTCATAAAAAGGGTATCTTTTGTAATACCAGCATTATTTATAAGGATATTAACAGGCCCATCAGATGAGGATGTTATCTGGCTTATCGCCTCATCTACCTCATCTTTTTTAGCCACATTAAACCTTATTATCTCACATTTTCCGCCCTCTTTTTCTATCTCCTCTTTTAGAATAACGGCATCTTGCTCGGAGCTTGAATAATTTGCCCAGACAAATGCCCCCTGCCTTGATAGCGCCCTTGCTATCTCTCTTCCTATGCCCCGTGAGGCGCCTGTAACAAGGGCGACCTTTCCTGATAAGTCAAGATTACGCATGAGCTTCTCCTGATGGATTGAGTTACTTTTTTGCCTCCAGCCTCTTTATAAGTGAAGATATAACCTCTTTTGCGTCTGCAATAAAGCCATAATTTACAAAATCAAATATCGGGGCGTCTTTATCAGTGTTTATCCCTATCATAACCTTCGCCCCTTGAATGCCTATTGTATGAGGGGCCGCCCCTGAGACGCCAAAACCCATATATACATTCGGGCTTATGATATGGCCAGTTTGCCCTATCTGGGCGCTATGCGGCAAAAGCCCCATATCGCATACCGGCCTTGTCGCCCCAACAACGCCGCCGATAAGCCCTGAAAGCCTTTTAAGCCCCTTAATTGATGTCTCATCCCCGATGCCTCTGCCTGCAACCAGCACAATAGCGGCGTTCTCATAGTCAGGGGAAGATTCATCCTTTTTTATCTCATCACATGCCTCAAGATGAAATGGATTTTGAAGGAGGTCTTGGGGGACAGCGATTTTTTCTATCTCTCCCTCATTATTGGAGGAATATTTAGATAAACAGGGCGCTGCCTCAAACACCCCCTGCCTAATGGTCGCCATCTGAGGCATCTTTTCAGACACTATGGTTGCCATAAGATTTCCGCCATAGGCAGGACGGGTCTGTAAAAGCCTGCCTGTATCGCTGTCAATAGAAATATCCATACAATTCGCAGTAAGCCCAGCGCCAACAGATGTTGCGCACATCGCCATAACTGCCTTTGACCTGTCTGTAGCGCCTGCTATAATTATGGACGGCATCCTTTGTTTACATAAAAATGCAAGGATTTTCCCCTGCTGCATCTCACAAAATGGCTCTAAGCTGTCATCTTCCACACAAATTACCCTGTCTGCCCCATACTCAAAGAGCTTTTCTGAGGCGTTGCCAATATCCTTTCCTATAAGGACGCAAGATAATTCCTCTTTTAATGTCTCTTTCAGCTCATAGGCCTTAGTCAAAAGCTCAAGGGTAAGAGCCAAAGGCCCCTTATTATTAACCTCTCCTAATACCCAAATACCCTTATTCTCCGCCATAATCAAATTGCTCCGAAATCCTTTAATAAACTCAAAATCCTGTCTGCCGCCTCATCAGAAGGGCACTCAATGACCTCATGCCTTCCCCTGAATTCAGGCACATAAGTAGATGAAAGCCTTGTTGGAGAGCCCTGAAGGCCAATCCTTCCCTCATCCGCCCCGATTGTATCAGCGTCAAGCACAGGTATATCCATCTTTTTTGCCCGCATCTTTCCTTTAAGAGACGGCATCCTCGGTGTATTCGCCCCTATTTCAACTGTAATTACCATAGGTAATGCGCACTTTATCCTGTAAATTTTATCATCAACAACCCTCTTCATGGCTATAATGCCGTCATCTGAAACTGAGGCATCCAGCACCCCTGTAGCGCAAGGGGCATTGAGCCTCATGGCAATGCCAGGGCCAACCTGAGCGGTGTCGCCATCAGTGGTCTGCCTTCCACATACCACAAGGTCAGCGCCTCCAATATGAGCTATTGCCTGTGAGAGGATGTAAGATGTGGCAAGCGTATCAGAGCCTGCAAACCTTTTATCGCAAAGGAGATACCCCCTGTCTGCCCCCCTTGATACAGCCTCCTTAATCGCCTCTTCTGCCTGAGGGGGACCCATTGAAAGCGCTATAACTTCAGAAGAGCCGCTGGAAGACGCCTCTTTTAATGATACTGCCATCTCAAGGGCAAACAGGTCATAGGGGTTTATCTCCGCCCTTATGCCCTCCCTTATAAGGGTGCCCTTCTCAGGGTCAAACCTTACGCTATCAGTAGCAGGCACCTGTTTTATACAACAGACTATCCTCATATTCCTTTTTCACCCCCGCGCTGCCATATCTAAAAACGCCTTACGAATACTCTTTATTGAGGTATTGACCAATTATATTCCTCAATATCTGATTTGTCCCCTCATATATCTGAAGCACCTTTGCATCCCTCATCATCTTTTCAACAGGATAATCCTTCATGTAGCCATATCCGCCCAGTATCTGCACTGCATCTACCGTAACCTTCATTGCCGTGTCAGTTGGAAACAGCTTTGCCATTGCTGAGAGTTTTTGAATATCCTTTTCCCCTGTGTCTATTGTGCGTGCAATGGCATAGACAAGCGCCCTTGACGCCTCAATCTGGGTCGCCATATCAGCAAGCATGTGCTGAATCGCCTGAAATGATATAATTGCCTGCCCAAACTGATAGCGCTGTCTTGCATGTCTTACTGCCTCATCAAGCGCTGCCTGACTGAGCCCGACACCCATTGCCCCAATGCCAGGACGCGCAAGGTCAAGGGTCCTCATGGCAATTATAAAACCGAGCCCGCGCCTTCCAAGCAGTCTGTCCCTTGGAATCCTGCAATTCGTAAAGAAAAGCTCCCTTGTAGTTGATGCCCTAAGACCCATCTTCTTCTCTTTCTTTCCAAAGGAAAACCCCTCATCGCCCTTTTCTACTATAAAGGCTGATGCGCCCCTTGGGCCCTTATGCCTGTCCGTCATTGCAATAATAGTATAGACATCAGCCTCTCCCCCTGTAGTTATCCACTGCTTAGAGCCGTTTATAACCCATGAATCCCCATCTTCCACTGCCGTGGTCTTTATTGCAGCAGCGTCGCTGCCTGCAGTAACCTCTGTAAGGCCAAATGCAGCCAGCTTCTCTCCTGTCGCTATGTGAGGAAGATAATGTTTCTTCTGCTCTTCTGTCCCGTATAAGAGGATGGGATAGCTTCCAAGGGCGGTTGCAGCATATGTGGTTGTAATTGCTATGCATCCGTAAGCAAGTTCTTCAAGGGCAATACATATATCCATGCAGCCCCCACCAATGCCTCCATACTCCTCGGGCACAAACAGGGCAAAAAGGTCTGCCTGAGAAAGCGCCTCCATAACTGACCACGGGAATTCTTCTTTTTCATCAAGCTCTGCCCTTATAGGTATAATCTTTTCCCTTGTTATCTGCTGGGCAAGCTCCTTTATCATCTTCTGCTCTTCTGTAAGAAAATAATTTACCTTTCCCATTTCATTCACCTATTTTTCATATACTAACAATTAGTAACAACAAGTAATAACAATAAAATTTTTCACCTGCCTCTATGGAGAGCCAATAAAATAGCTGTCAGGAGTAAGGAATTGTCATACATGTAATATATTAATTTCATAAAAGTCTCTTAAAATCTTCAACAGTTAATCCAACTTGCCTTATAATCTTTCGCAAAGTGCCCTTTGCCACTTCACGATAGATGGATGAATAAACTCATTGTGCGCTCTCAAACTTTCAATATAAACTTCAATTGCCTCTTTTATATTTTTTAATACTTCCACACGCGTTTTCCCTTGAGAAATACAACCAGGAAGCGAAGGAACCTCTGCTACAAACATTCCATCTTCATCTTGTTCAATAATAACCTGATATTTCATATATTCCTCATCCTGTCTTTTATAATTGCCTCACAATAAGATAGCCTTCAGACAGCTCCTCACCACCTCATTGCAACAGACGCCCATGTAAAGCCCCCCCCAAAGGCTGACATCAAGACCCTTGCCCCTGGGAACAGGCGGCCTTTGCGGTTTGCCTCATCAAGGGCTATTGGAATGCTTGCCGCAGAGGTATTACCATATTTATCTATATTGATAAAGACCCTTTCCCGTGAAATCCCGAGCCTCTCCCGCATGTGCTCAATAATCCGTATGTTTGCCTGATGTGGAATAAAAAGGTCAATCATAGAGGCATCAGCCCAGCCTGCCGCCTCTATTGCCTCAATGCTTACTGCCTCAAGCGCCCTTGTGGCATGTTTAAATACCTCTCTTCCGTTCATCTCAATATACTGCCATTCGTTTTCAAGGGTTTTCTTAAGATCATGCCTTGTCCCCAGTCCCCTTATGGTCAAAAGCCCGCCCAAAGAGCCATCTGAATGAAGACATGCTGACATAATGCCCCTGTTATTTTCAGAAGACGCCCCTAATACCACTGCCCCAGCGCCATCTCCAAACAGGACGCAAGTAGTCCTGTCCTTCCAGTTTACCCGCCTTGAAAGGGTCTCGCTCCCGATGACCAGTATCTTCTTAGAAATATCTGCCCTAATAAGGCCATCAGCAACTGTAAGGCCATAGAGAAAACCTGAGCATGTGGCATACAAATCAAATGCCCCAGCATTCTTCGCCCCTATTGCGTCCTGAACAAGACACGCCACGCTCGGCATAGGCATATCAGGCGTGAGGGTAGCTGCTATTACAAGGTCTAAGTCCTCTGGAGATATGCCTGCCATCTCAATGGCCATCTCTGCAGCCTTTTGGGCAAGCACAGAATTTGTCTCTCCATCAGATATGATATGCCTTGCCTCTATGCCTGTCCTCGTCTTTATCCACTCATCAGATGTATCAACAATCTCTTCAAGCTCTTTATTGCTGACCCGTTTCTTGGGCAGATAAGAACCTGTCCCTAATATAGCGCTCCTAACCATTGGCCATGTAAAGTCCTTGTTCAAGTTTTTCGTTGAGCCTCAGCCCTGCAAGGTCATTAGCGACCTTGATGGCATTCTTTATCGCCCGCGCAGTGGAACGGCCATGACATATTATGGCAATGCCCTTTATGCCCAGAAGGGGCGCGCCGCCATATTCAGCATAGTCAATCTTTTTCTTAAACCTCTTAAACGCCTTTTTCGTAAGGGCATAACCCATTGACGCCATAAGGCTCCCCTCAATCTCCTGCCTTAACATATGGATAATGCTCTCTGCAAGCCCTTCACTGAGCTTAAGGCAGATATTGCCCACGAATCCATCGCAGACAACCACATCCACATCTCCCTTAAAGACATCTCTGCCCTCAACATTGCCTATAAAGTTAAGATTGCTTCCGGCAATCATATCATAGGCCTGCTTTACCTGAAGGTTGCCCTTTGTATCCTCTTCACCTATGCTTAAAAGACCAATGGCAGGGCTTTCTCTCTTTAGATGCTCCCTTACAAATACATCTCCCATTATGGCGAACTGATACAAGTGGGAAGGCTTGCAATCAACATTCGCACCCACATCTATCATCAATACAGGGTCTTTTAAGGTTGGCATTATAGTGGCGATTGCCGGCCTTACGCCCTTTATCCTTCCAAGCGTAAAGAGGGCCTCTGCCATTGTAGCGCCTGAATTCCCTGCGCTCACCACTGAAGAGGCAGCCCTGTCCCTTACAAGCTCAAATGCCGCCTTAATAGAAGAGTCCTTCTTCTTTCGCACAGCGTCAGATGGGGCATCCTCCATAGATACCACCTGTGTGGCGTGTTTTATGGAGATTAAGTCCTTATTATAGTCAAACTTAGAGAGAAAAGGGGCTATCACCTCTTCCCTGCCGACAAGTATAGCCTCTATTCCAAACTCCCTTGCGGCAAGGACTGCCCCCTCCACAACCACACTATGGCCATGGTCTCCGCCCATAGCGTCAACAGCTACTGGCATATATTAATCCACTTCTTCCCTGTCTATAAAATTTTTTCCCCTGTAAAAGCCGCAACTTGGACATATCCTATGGGGCATCTTGGGCTCATCGCAATTAGCGCAGAATGCAACAGATGGAACCTTAAGCGCATCATGCGCCCTTCTTTTACCCCTTCTTGACCTTGATACCTTTCTCTTTGGAACAGCCATTTAAAACCTCCATAATGTAACTATAAAATTTATAAGTAATTATAAAAACAGTCCATATAATAACTGTTATTACCCATAATCAAATTTGTATTCTTATAGCTTCTAACACCTTAAACGGGCTTTCCTTTACATACCCCTTACACATACAGCGCCCTGTATTCAGGTCTTTCCCGCAATAGGGGCAAAGTCCTTTACATGCCTTACGGCAAAGCCTCTTTACAGGAAGGCTCAAGACTATCTGCTCCCTGAATATATCTGAAAGCTCAATAGAAACCCCATTAAAAAATGATATGTCCAGATCGCCGTCTTTAAGATCTACCTCATCCTTTAAATGATCTCCTGAATTGGGCATGAGGATATAAGAATACGAAAGGGATATGACATGGGAATATGCGTTAAGACACCTGTCGCATCTGAGCTTGAGCGTGGCATCTATATGCCCTTCTGCCATAATGCCCTCTCCTCTTTTAAAGAGCCTCACCTCAGCCCTTATCGGCCTGTATGCCGCTACGCCGTCAATATCGTTAAGCAATCCAGGAAGGTCGTCATAAATAAAAGATACCCCCTCATAGGGTATTTCTTCAAATAATACAACCTCGCTAAAAGTTACTGAGTTATCCATAACGCAACACTATAACACAAAACCACAAAAGAACTATATTCAATAATAATGTCATTTAGAAGAGACAACTATAAGGGGATAAGGTGAGTTGTCAAGAAAAATAAAGCGGATTTCCACATCTTGGGAAACCCGCTTTTGAAAATATTTTAAGGATAATTAACACACAAATAACTATTACCTGATATTAAAAGATTCTGTCTAATGAAGGAATGTTACTTTACCTCCTCAAAGTCGGCATCAACCACATCGTCATTGCCTCCCCTTCCTCCTTGCTGGGCTGAGGCATTACAAGACGGGCCGCAGCCTCCTGCTCCTCCTGCAAATGGGCCTCCAGAGCCCCCCTGCCCCCCTGCACCTGCCTGCGCCTGAGACGCCTGCTGATACATCATCTCCGCAACCTTATGGGCTGCCTGCATAAGGTCGCTCTGGGCGTTTTTGATAGCCTCTATGTCATCGCCCTCCATTGCCTTCCTGAGCGCCTTTATTTTCTCCTGTATGTTATCTCTTGTCGCGCTGTCAATCTTATCGCCTAACTCCTGCAAGTTCTTCTCGGTTGAATATATAAAGGTGTCGGCCTGATTCCTTACCTCTATAAGCTCGCGTCTCTTTTTGTC
This sequence comes from Deltaproteobacteria bacterium, assembly GCA_026994795.1. GTDB lineage: Bacteria > Desulfobacterota > Dissulfuribacteria > Dissulfuribacterales > Dissulfuribacteraceae > JALWQB01. The sequence continues at coordinate 19,070 of JALWQB010000020.1, read as the reverse complement.
CTCTGCCGCATGCGCCTCCGCATCCTTGACCATCCTCTCTATATCCTCTTCGCTCAACCCGCTTGATGCCTGTATCTTTATTGATTGCTCCTTGCCTGTCGCCAGGTCCTTAGCGGACACATTGAGTATGCCATTTGCGTCTATATCAAAGGTTACCTCAATCTGAGGCACGCCGCGAGGCGCAGGCGGGATGCCCACAAGCTCAAAACGGCCAATGGTCTTGTTGTCTGCCGCCATCTCCCTCTCGCCCTGCAATACATGGATAGTAACGGCATTTTGATTGTCAGCGGCAGTGGTAAAGATTTGGCTCTTCTTTGTCGGGATAGTGGTATTCTTTTCTATGAGCTTTGTCATAACGCCGCCCAGCGTCTCTATGCCAAGGCTAAGAGGCGTTACATCCAGAAGCAGCACATCCTTTACCTCGCCTTTAAGCACTGCCCCCTGTATTGCAGCGCCAATTGCCACCACCTCGTCAGGATTTACCCCTTTATGAGGCTCTTTTCCAAATATCTCTTTGACCTTTTCCTGTACCCTTGGCATACGGGTCATACCGCCTACAAGGATTACCTCGTCAATATCCGCTGCTGTAAGCCCCGCATCTTTAAGGGCAGTCTGACATGGGCCGACAAGCCTTTCTATAAGGTCCGAGCATAGCGCCTCAAGCTTTGCCCTTGTAAGCTTTATCACAAGGTGCTTAGGGCCGCTTGCATCCGCTGTTATAAACGGAAGATTTATCTCTGTCTCCATAGTAGTAGAAAGCTCGCACTTTGCCTTTTCCGCCGCCTCCTTAAGGCGCTGGAGCGCCATCCTGTCATCCCTTAAATCAACGCCATGCTCCTTTTTAAACTCATCAGCAAGCCAGTCCACAATACGGAGGTCAAAGTCTTCGCCTCCAAGGAATGTATCTCCATTTGTAGCCTTTACCTCAAAGACTCCATCTCCTATTTCAAGGATTGAGATATCAAATGTGCCGCCTCCAAGGTCAAAGACCGCAATCTTTTCCTCAGACTTTTTATCAAGCCCATAGGCAAGAGAGGCTGCCGTTGGCTCATTTATTATCCTCAACACATTTAGCCCCGCAATCCTTCCTGCATCCTTTGTCGCCTGACGCTGGCTGTCATTAAAATATGCAGGCACAGTAATGACTGCCTCTTCAACCTTTTCTCCCAAATATTCTTCTGCGGTCTGCTTCATTTTGGTAAGAACCATCGCCGAAATCTCAGCAGGGCTATACTGTTTGCCATCCGCCTCTATATAGGCATCGCCATTAGGGCCTTCTACAATCTTATAAGGAACGATTTCCTTTGACTTTTGAACCTCTTTATCAGAATACTTCCTACCAATAAGCCTTTTTGCAGCAAATATTGTCTTCTCTGCATTTGTTACCGCCTGCCTCTTTGCAAGCATACCTATAAGACGCTCTCCCTTGTCTGTAAAAGCAACTACAGACGGGGTAGTTCTGCCACCCTCAGCATTGGTCAGCACCTTTGGATCTCCACCTTCCATAATCGCAACGCATGAATTTGTGGTTCCAAGGTCTATTCCTATCACCTTACCCATAGTCGTGTTCCTCCTTTAACTTGAATATCTTTATAAATCATTATTGCCTTTCCTTAAAATCTCTCAGGCTCACAGCTTAAATTAAGCACGATTTTTACTTTGTCCACTATAAATATTGAGTTAATATTGAATTAATTTATATTGCCTGCTCCTGTCATACGGAGCTTGACAACGCCGTTTTTATAACGTATTTTAGTTTTTAAGGGTTTATCTAAACAAAAACAATTATAAACTCTTCAACTAACACAGACAGAAGCGTGGAAGAGGGGTGAAAATCCCCCACTGCCCCGCAGCCGTAATGGGAACGAACGCCCATAACGCCACTGTCCTGCAAATGGGATGGGAAGGCGGGCAAGTAGGCTGACATTATGCCCTAAGTCGGAAGACCCTTCTGTCTGAATAACCGCGAGGGAGGTGAGCCTATGAAGAATATCTTTTTCCCTTTCTATTTCTATTGAATAATTAATCCTTAAATAATTATGTCCTTATAGCTCCAATTATTTAGTTTATTTAACTCTAACAGGAGCTAAATAGCATAAAATCTATCTTCTAAGTAAACAAGCAAAGAAGATGAGAGGATTGTTTCGCCTTGTGAGACCTTATCTGTTAAAATTAAAAGGAGGGAAATAAAAAATGGAAAAAAGAAAAAATTTTTATAACTCATTAAGCATATTACTATCTTCATTTATCCTGTTCTTTATAGTGTTTTTTTCAAGCGCTATATCTTGCGCAATGTTAAAGACAATGACGCTTAAAAATGACCCGGCAATTGTAATTGTTGCCTTTGGCACAACCACAAGGGCATTTTCCACATTTGAATTTTTTGAAGAGCGGCTTAGAAAAGAGCTGCCTGAAAAATATAAAAATTTAAGGATAGAATGGGCATTTACCTCTGAAATTGTGAGGGAAAGGGCGAATAAAAAGTTTAAAAAACAGGGATTGAACAAGAGATTGAGAGGCATTGCGCAGGTTATATCAGACCTTGAAGACGAAGGCTATAGAAAAATTGTCGTTCAGCCCCTTCATATTTTTCCTGGCATTGAATATGAAAATGTCTTGACAATGATTGAAGGTCTTAACGAGGCATTTAAGGATTTTGAGGTGAGGATTAAGGTAGGCGCGCCGCTTCTTGCCCACTGGGAGGACATGGAAAAAGTTGTAGCATCTCTCAAACACGAGTTGCTGCCCCCCAAAAAGGGCTGCAATATACTTGTAGCGCACGGCACGGGGGAGAGCATGAACAGGGCAAATTTGTCTTATCTGGGGCTTGAGCGTATAGTCAAGGCATACTATAAGAATGTTACTATAGGGACAGTAGAAGGCATATTTACAAGAAAAGAGGTGTTAAATCAGGCGAGCAAGTGCTGGCCTAAACATATCCGCTTTGTGCCATTTATGTTTGTTGCAGGGGACCATATAATGAATGATATTATGGGCAAAACCCCGGAGGACGGCGAGCTTTCATGGGCATTAGAGATGGAGAAAAAGGGATTTAAAGTAGATACCCCAACTGTAAGCTATAAAGGAAAAAGCTATTTTAAAGGGCTCGGGTTTTATCCTGATGTAGATAAAATCTTTATAAATAGCATAATAAGGACACTAAATGAATTTTAGATTGTAAGGCTGTAAAGATTATAGAGGTTGTAGAGGTTTTTGTAAGAAGGCGTTCAAGCCGCGCCCAGCATCCTCTACCCCCCTCTACAACCTCTATAGCCTCTATCCCCTCTACCCCTTCTACAACCTCTATAGCCTCTACCCCCTCTACAACCTCTATCCCCTCTACCCCCCTACAACAGCCTTTATAGCCTTTGCCGATTCTATCCCTATACAGCCTCTCCGGCCTCTTCTTCTAATCACGCCCCCCTTTTTTAAATCTGTCATAATTTCCCCCTTGATTTTCTAAGAAAAAATAGTTTATATTTTAATATAGTTTAAAGTCTTGCTTACTTTGACTTATGGCCAATATTTTAGGGGGACTATTTTATGGTTGAAGAAATATATCTCGGAAGGCAGCCTATCTTAAATAAAGGGCAGGAGACTGTCGCCTATGAATTACTATACAGGTCATCTCAGGAAAACCGTTTTATTGAAATAGACCCGGCAAAGGCCACTTCAAGCGTAATCTATAATCTTTTTTACGGCATGGGGATGGATGAGGTCATAGGCGGTAAAAAGGCATTTATAAATTTTTCTAAGGAATTACTCCTGTCTGATCTGGCGTCTAACCTTGTCCCGGAAAAGGTCGTTATAGAGGTATTAGAGACAGTGCAGGTTGACGATGAGGTAGTAAATGCATGTAAGCTCCTTAAAAAACAAGGATTTTGGCTGGCACTGGATGATTTTATATTTCAGAAGAGGATAGATGAGCTTTTAGACATAGCTGATATCGTAAAGGTTGATTGGATGGTTACCCCTAATGACAAACGTAAGGATCTGACTGATTCTTTAAGAAAATGGAATGTAAAGCTCCTTGCAGAGAAGGTAGAGACAAAGGCCGATTTTGAAGAGGCAATAGAGCTGGGTTATGAATTGTTTCAAGGGTATTTCTTTTCTCGGCCATCTATTCTCCAGTCAAAGGATATAAAACCGGCAAAGTGGACATATCTTAACCTGATAAAGCAGATGCAGTCTCCAGATCTGGAAATCGTTCAAATAGCTGATACTATAAAAAAAGACCCTGCTATTACGTATAAGCTATTTAAGCTCATAAATTCAGCGGCATTTTCATTTACTAAAAAAATTTCATCAGTTGAGCAGGCTATTATCCTTATGGGAGAACGCGAGATAAGAAGGTGGCTTACATTGATTATACTTGCTGATATATGCTCTGGAAAGCCTGAAGAGCTTATGGTGATGGCCTGCACAAGGGCAATGTTTGGCGAAAATGTCGCGAGAAAACTCCATAGGGATGAGGATGCACCAAAGATCTTCCTGATGGGCATGTTATCATTAATGAATTCAATGATGGACAGGCCATTAAAGGAAATAATCTCAAATATACCGCTTGATAAGAATATCTCATCTGCCTTAATGGAGGGTAAAGGCCTGTTTGTGCCATTCCTTGCTATGATGTTAGCGTACGAACGCGCCAATGACGATGTCTTAAACAAGGTCTCACGTAGGCTTAATATATCCTTAGAGGAGATCACAATGGCATATATTGACGCACTGCAAAAGGCCAATAAGATTATGGGGGTAATCAGCTAAAGGGTTTATTATGCCGTTATCTTATCTATATGTTCCTCCTTGTCATCCTTTTCACAGATGATGTTCCCATCATAGTCAAGGAGCGTAAGGCGCAATAAGAGACCTTTTTTAAAAAAACGATTCAGCATCTTGATTGCCCGTTGGGTAATGGCCTGTGTTATGGCAGGATAAAATTCGGTATTTTTTAGTATAGAAAGGGCATGGCGGGCTGTATTCGCCATCCTTATCTCTTTAGTCAATATAGAGCCCTTTGTATGGGGATAGAGCGCCTCAAGCATATCTGCAATAAGGCCAATGTCAACATCTCCAGAAGAGGCGTGCGTCATTCCAAGCCCTTGAGCCATCTTTACCGTCTTTCCCCAGAAGGCATATATGTGGGCGCAGTTAAATTTGAGCCTCTCTGCCCAGTACAGGGCAAATTTTACATAGTCTCCCATCTGACAAAAGGCTATTTCCGGGGCATTATTATTGAGCCTCCTTGAGACGGCATCTGAGGTAGAGCCTGTTGTCAGGAAAATCTTTTTTACGCCCTGCGCTATCGCGGCCCTGAGCGCTACATAGATAGTCGCCCTATACGCCCCATGAGAGAACGGTTTTACAAGCCCTGTTGTGCCAAGGATTGATATGCCATCAAGAATCCCTAAGCGAGGGTTCAGGGTCTCTTTTGCGAGCCTCTTCCCCTCCGGGACAATGATCTCTATATTAACCCAATAGTCTTTAAGGGAAATTTTTCGGGGTGTATCAAGCCCGTGTTTATCTATTAAAAACGCCTCTTCAACCGCCCTCAAAATCATCTTTCTCGGCACGGGATTTATTGCATATTCACCCTGAACGATTGGAAGGCCAGGCCTTGTTACAATGCCAACGCCTTCTCCCCCTCTTATCAATACCTTTCTGTCAGACGCAAACCTGTTGCAATCAAATACAATATCACTTTTTCTCTCATAAGCAGGAGGAGCCGTAAGGCCAATAGAAACCTTTGCCTTAATCTCAGCCCCGTGAGTGCAGTCAGGGTCATCTCCCCCGTCTTTTATAACAGTCGCAATAGCGGTATCTCTATTTTGTTGCAGGTCAGCTACATCTATATCTAAGTGTCTATTCCCAGGCAGCGATACTGAGACCTTTTTAATATACCCCCCATAAAGAAGCCTTAATAAGGCTGCCTTGACGCCTGCGGCAGCGCATGTGCCAGTAGTATAGCCCCACTTGAGTTTAGACGACATTAACAGCCCATATCCTTTAAGGATTTATTATAATTTCCTATAAATCAATTATTTGAATAATCAGGTCTAAACCTTACCCCAAGCTCTAATGGCGCATCTGCCAACGCCTTTGGCAATGGCGGAAGCGAGCTTATGCCTTCAATAGCGCGCCTTACTGACTGGTCAAATAACGGCTCACCAGAAGACCTTTCAAACCTTACTGATAATACCTTTCCGCTTGGCGCAATTACAAGCACCGCAACAGCCTCAAGATCAGTCTTTTCAATCACCCCTTGAGGCAGTATCCAGTGAGACCTGATGAGCTCCCATACTGACAAAAAATAGCGTTTTAACACAGGGTCTTCTCCGCTCTTTCCCTTTTTACTCCTATTGGTTACAGGAGATGAGGTCTTTGATGCCCCGGTATGGGATCTTGCCTTTTTCTCTGTCTTTTTCTTCTTTGCCTGTAATTCTAAGAGCCTTTTTTTAAGGTATTCTTCCTCCTTCTTCTCCTCTACACGCCTTTTAATCTCTTTAAGCCGCCTTTGAATAACGTCTTCTTCAGATTTTTTATTAACCTTGGATACAGCCTTATCTTTGTGCCCTGCTCGCTTATTCTTTGGAATATTTTGCCTTTTTGTCTTTTTTACCTTAGGGGAGACCTTTTTCCCCCGTTTTTGGGCATTGGCTTTCTTAACTGCCTCTGACTTTTTCTCTTGTTTTTTAGCCTGTTTTTTAGAAGAAGGCTTTTTAACGGGTTTTTCCTTTGGCTTTTTTTCTTTTCTCTCCTGTATCTTTTTCTTGTTTTCTTTCTTAACTTTTTTTACAGGCTTACTTACAGTATTTTTTTTCTCAGCCTTCTTTGACTGGGTCTTTAAAGGAGGCTTTTGGCGCCTCTCTTTCTTTATAGATGGCCTCTTTACAGCAGGCTTATTTAAGGGTATTAAGGAGGGCTCGGGATAAAATAATTTTACAGTGTATACCTCAGGGGTCTTTTTAGAACTATTTAAAAACACCCCTGCCCAGAAGAATATACACCCCATAACTATATGAAATATAATAGAGTATATTACATATTTTGGATAGGAATTAATTGATGAGCGCACTTTATCTTTCAGGAAACCTTGTTATAAGGCCGAGTTCTTTTATATCGGCCTCCTTTAACGCAGTAATTACAGAGGCCACAATGCCATAAGGGACATCTTTGTCTCCCCTTAATATTACCTTTACCTTAGGGTCCCGCCTTTTAAGGAGGCTCAACCGCGCCCTCAAAGCCGACAGATCTATCTTTACAGCATTTAAATAGATAACCCCCTTTTTGTTTATTGTTATTGTAATGGGCCTAGTCTTTTGCGGAAGCGGCTTTGCCGTAGTCTCAGGCAATTCCACCTTGACGCCCCTTGTCATCATAGGGGCGGTTATCATAAATATTATTAAAAGGACCAGCATTACATCTACAAGCGGAGTTACATTTATCTCTGCTGAATGGCGTGCTCTACCGCTTTTTTTCCTTATGTCAGCATCAAGCCCCATAGCCTATTCCCCTCTCTTGGCCTCAATAACCTGCTTTTTTAGGCTCTTTTTTACAGATAAATTTTCTATAACGAGAGACTGCTCTATGCGATTTAACAACTCGCTCTTAAAACAGATCAAATTGCCTTCAATCTCAAATATTTTTGTGTTAAACAGCTTAACCGCTATATATGAAGGTATGGCAGCGGCAAGACCTATGGCAGTTGCTATAAGCGCCTCAGATATGCCGGGGGCAACAGTTGCGAGAGAAGCGCTGCCCCTTATCCCTATTTCGTGAAAGCTCTTCATTATGCCCCATACTGTGCCAAAAAGGCCTATAAACGGAGAAGAACTTGCAATGGCAGATAGCCATCCAATACCTGTCTCAAATCTCCACATATTTATGGTAACCGCCTTTTCTATTGCCCTCTCTATATTATGCATCCAGTTTGCTATTCCATAAGGCCCTCTTATAGCGTTTTTAAGGCGTTTATATTCACTGTAAGCCTCAACAAATGCCTCAGACATTGGTGAAAAACGGAGCGTCCTTGCAAGATGATATATCTCATCCATATCATTATGACGATCAAAATAATCTTTAAATTCGTCATCCTCTTTAAACGCCCTTTTAAAAAGCCTGATCTTGGCAAATATTACTGCCCAACAGGATATTGAAAATATGACCAATATCGCCAATACGCCCTGAACTAAAATATCTGCTGAGATGAGCATATTAATAACACTATAGTCATACATAATTAATATCTTCCTTTCTATCTATTTTATCTATCATAGCGATACTATTTAAAAGTCTCTACGGTGTATTACAAAATATTATAATAACATCAGCGCCCTAATCCATTAAGTTATCTTCATCAAACAGCCCCTTCTGAACTCCAAGAGAAAATAGGGTATCTAACGCCTCTTGCCCTTGTTGTCCAATATCATAAGAATATTCATTCACATATAATTTTATATGCCTCATTAAAACATCTTCATCAAGCTCCCTTGCCCAATGCCTTGAAAAACCAATAACCTCTTCCATATTGTTCCACGCATAATCTATGCTGTCTCTTATGGCCTGTTCAAGCGCATCTTGAACATATTTATCACATTGCCTCTTTATAACAGGCCCCCCAAGCGGGACAGGCAGGCCATAGGACATCTCCCACCATCTGCCTAAGTCTATAAACTCTTTAAGCCCAAGCCCAGAAAATGTAAATCGCGATTCATGTATAATGACCCCGGCATCTGCCTTTCCTTCTTTAACTGCCATTGGTATCTTTGAAAAGAGCATTGGCGCTTCTTGACTGATCTGCGGCTCATATAGCCTTAATAAGAGTGCTGCAGTAGTCAACTTTCCGGGGGTTATCACAACCTTTCCTCTAAGGGAAGATAGCTCATAATCTTGCCTTGTAACCACTATAGGGCCACAGCCCCAGCCAAGCGCACCGCCCGCCCTTAATACTTTATATTTTTCTCTCACTAATAAGGCAAGATGATACGAGACCTTGCTCACTGTCAACATCCCGTCCATTACCATCTCATTAAGCGCCTCAACATCTCTTATAATAACCTCAATTTCAAACGGATGGCTTATCTTATTGCGAATAAGGCCATAAAACATAAATGTATCATTAGGACATGGAGATATGCCTAAGACTATTTTTTCTTTATCCATAACCAATCCATAATCATATCACTGATAAAATAACAGATCCCCGACCGTTGCAGAGCCGAAAATATAACTCCTAAATCCTGCACGGCAAAAGGGGGCACATCGGGGCTTGAAGCGCCTAAGCACGTCTGCGCCCCTTGCGCCTCAAATCTTGGACAAACTCGCCAATGCAGGATTTAGACAAATAAGAATACACCTAAATTCCGCATAACAAAAGGGGGCAAAAGGAATGAGATTTGCCCTCAGTCAAAAAGTGAATTTTACAGACAATCTTTATATAACTTAACCACCTAATATAACTTTTAAATTTCATTTTACCCCCTTTTGCAGTACAGGATTTGGGTTAAGCTAAAAACAAGTATTTTATCCCCTTTTGAGGCTTTAACTTCTGGAAGAATATTGGTATATTGCTCAAAAATAAAGGGCGAAAACAGCATTTTTTTCAGTATGATGCAGTATGATATGATGACATTAGCCCAAGGGATAACAAGAAATATCGGGACAGATACAAAAATACTGGCCATTGGAGGCTCTGACCCATCTGGCGGGGCAGGGATACAGCAAGACATAAGGACAATTACTGTCCTTGGGGCTTATGCTGGAGCAATTCCAACTGCCCTCACGGTGCAGAGCTCTGAAGGCGTCTTTGATGTTATGCCAGCGCCATCAGGCTGGCTCAGGGCGCAGTTAGAGACCCTTCTTAAAGACATAGAGTTTGATGCAATTAAGATAGGCATGATTGGGAGCAAAGAGAATATTATCGTATTATCTGAGTGCCTGAGCCAGTATAGAGGAGATGCCCATGTTGTATTAGACCCAGTGCTTGCCTCTAAAAATGGCCATATCCTTATGGATACTGATTGGCTTATAACCTTCTTAAAGCGCCTTATGCCAGTTACAACCTGCTTTACCCCAAACTTAGAGGAGGCGCTATGCCTGTTAAGGCATATAGGCAATAAAAATAACATTAAAGACCCCGCAACTTCCAACCCCAACAAGCCTTATTGCCCTTATAACAGGGCTGCTCAGGCTGAGGTTGCAGTGGAGCTAATGGATAGACTGAAGGGTTTTTCCCCGCCCCCTTCTTTTAATATGATAATAAAAGGGGGCCACCTTGAGGAGGATGATTGCTCTGACCTTTTAGTCAAGTATGAGAATAAGATAGATGACGGGTTATTTTCTGTAGAGGCAAGGAGGATAAACACCCCTCACTCTCACGGAACAGGGTGCGCCTATGCATCTTCAATTGCCACATTTTTGGGAAAAGGCATTGAGATAACTGAGGCAATGAGGCTTTCACAGGAGTTTATGAGCCTGTCACTCATTGGGGCATCTTCAATTGGGGGCAGGGGGATAGGGCCAGTCAATCCCATTTTTGTATATGAAAGGGAGATGGAAAGAGAAGCTATTTTATCTGAGCTTAAAAGGGCATATTCCATACTAAAAGCCAATGATAGGGCATGGATGCTTGCCCCTGAGATACAGATTAATCTTGGCTATGCAATGAAGGAGGCAAGGGATAAGGGCGAGGTTGCGGCATTTTTAGGGAGAATTGTAAGGGTAAAAGATAGATTACACGCTGTATCTGTCCCTGAGTTCGGGGCATCCTCTCATGTAGCGCGCATCATATTGACAGTAATGCAGTTTGACCCTAAAAAGCGCTCTGCAATGGATATAAGGTTTGATGAAAGGTTTATAAAAAGGGCAAAAGAGCTTGGATATTCAATAGCATCCTTTAACAGGGCTTATGAGCCATTATCAATAAAGGAAAAAGAGGGCTCATCCCTTGTATGGGGCGTAAAGGAGGCAATAGAAAGGCTCAAGATGGTCCCAGACATAATATGGGATACGGGAGATGTTGGAAAAGAGCCTGCTATAAGGGTAATAGGGGATGGCCCTGTTGAGGTGGTTAAGAAGGCTATAAGCCTATTATAGGCTGGTATATATTATTTATGAATAGATAAGTTCTAATTTCTAAATGGCAAAACAGGGCAAAACAGTAAATTATTATTGACTTTTTTGCTGATAAAATGTAAAATACTCAAAAAGAAGGGTTTTTTAGTGAAATAAGCCTTTAAAATGCAATTTTTGTATTTTGAAATGTCCTGTATGTGAAAGATAGTTGGAGTTTTAAAGAAGGAGGTAGTAATGAGCGGTATATGGAGGCTGTTTCAGGAGAAAATAGGCAGGCTTACCTCTTGGCCTGACCCTCTTGATAAAGATTTTGCTAAAATTAGAATAGATAAGAATGTTGTTAGTGAGACACAGCAACTTGCAGTTCGTCATAGGTGCAGTCAACGGTTGGGAAAGGGGCTTTTTTTTACTGATGAAGAAAAGCAAAAATTTATGGATGAAGTGAGACAACTTTCTTTACCGTGATATGAGCATTTTCTCCAATCCTGAAATAGATAAGCGCTTTAGAGAGATTGCAGAGTTATATTTAGTTGTTAAAGAAACTATTTTATATTTTGAGGAAATTAATCAAGAGCAAAAGACTGATATACAAGTAATAAATGAATTACGGAATGCCTTTGATCACTTAATGAGGGTTATAGCAGCACTTTTTAATGTAAAGAAAATAAACAATGATTCTGATGATTATATCTTAAAAAATTTAGATAAAGCCTATGGGCATGTCTATCGTGCAGGATATGATACTATTGATTTTTTATGCCTTACCATAAAAAAGGAAATTTCAGACAGTCTATCTCCTTAGGCATTTGATAGAAAAGATAAAATCAACTGGCTTTTAAGAATTATTGTAGGAGTAGCTCTGCTTATTATCGGTGCGGTAATAAATCATTTTTGGAAGTAGCCACAGGCAATATATGTTGTTATGGAACGGATATTGATAATAGACGATGACCCTGCAATAAGGGATGGTTGCGCTCAGGTGCTCAGGCGCAGGGGGTATGAGTGTATGGAGGCAGCTACGGGCAAGGAGGCATTTAGCCTACTTGACAGGCTTGATTTTGACATTGTGCTTGTTGACTTAAAGATGCCTGATATAAATGGCCTTGACCTTATTGCAGGCATAAGGCAAAAGGACAGCCTCCTCCCAATTGTTATGATAACTGCCTATGGCACAATCCAGAACGCTGTAGAGGCAATGCGTCTTGGCGCAAACGACTTTTTGCCCAAGCCATTTGAGCCTGAAGAGCTATTGATGGTGGTAAAAAAGTGCCTGAAGGCGCGTATGCTGACCATTGAAAATATCTATTTGAGGGAGGAGCTTAAGAAGAAGGAGGGAGATGTCAGGATAGTTGGGGAAAGCAGACCCATTATTGACCTCCTTTCTCAGGCAAGGCGCGTTGCCCCAACTGATAGCACAGTGCTTATAACAGGAGAGAGCGGCACTGGAAAGGGGCTTTTGGCGCGCTATATACACGAGCAAAGCCCAAGAAAGGATGCCCCTTTTGTCTCTGTAGATTGCTCAACCCTTGTGCCCTCCCTCTTTGAAAGCGAGCTCTTTGGCCATGTTAAGGGTGCTTTTACAGGCGCAACTGAAAATAAGCTGGGAAAGTTTGAGCTTGCAAACGGCGGCACCGTCTTTCTTGACGAGATAGCAAATATAAACTTAGACCTTCAGGCAAAGCTCTTAAAGGTAGTGGAAGAAAAGGAGATAACAAGGGTTGGCAGTCATAAGGTAACAAAGGTTGATGTCAGGATTATTGCCGCTACCAATCAGGACCTGAGGCTCCTTGTGCAAAAGGGTCAGTTTAGAGAGGACTTGTTCTTTAGGCTCAATGTAGTGGCATTTAAGACGCCTCCCCTTCGCATAAGACGCCCTGATATACCGCTTCTTGCAAGGCACTTTTTGAAAAAGTTTTCTGAAAAACACAGAAGGCTCCCAGCGCTCTCCCTTACAGAAGAGGCAATGGATGCGCTAATCTCTTATTACTGGCCGGGAAATGTCCGTGAGCTTGAAAATTTTATTGAACGGCTTGTCATCTTTTCAACAGGAAAGGAGATCACCCTTGATGACCTTGAGATCTCAGGGCTACCGCTTGAAAAGGCATCAGATGAGCCTGCCTCCACCCCTCCTAACATTGAGACAGACGGCATAGAGCCACTTGAACAGATAGAAAAGGCATATATTATAAAGGTGCTTAAGTCCACTAAGGGCAATAAGACCCTTGCCTCTCAACTGCTGGGCATTGATAGAAAGACACTGAGACTAAAACTTAAAAAGTGGGGGATGGTTGACTGAACAAGGCTGTAAGTTTGACATTATAATCGTAAATTTTAGGGCGTATTCAGTATTAAAAGGGGCAATATCCTCTTTAATTAAGCATGAACTTACTCAAAATACCATTAATCAGATAATTATAATAGACAATCAGTATGATCCTGAGAAATTAGGCCATTTAAGGCAGATTGAGGCCCAATTTCCATTTTGCAGGGTGATTGCTCAGGAAAAGAACCTTGGGTTTTCACGGGCAGTAAACATTGGCCTATCGCAATGTATTTTTTATGGAGCATCCCCCTTTATAATGCTCTTAAACCCTGACTGCATAATAAAAAGGCCGTTTTTAAAGGATGCAGGAGGTTTATTTTTAAGCCACCATGACATTGCCGTTATAGGGCCTCTTATAACTGACGAAGATGGCGGGGCTCAAAGGTCTGCAAGGTGGCATCCATGCTTTACTACAGCGCTTTTTGGTAGAAGCGGCATATTATCAAGGCTTTTTCCCAATAGTATTCTTGCCAGAAGGGATATGCTTGTAAATTTTGACAGGGATAAGATAAGCTATGTTGACTGGGTCTCAGGGGCATGTATGCTTATAAGGCGAGAGGCAATAGGTGAGGTGGGATGCCTTGATGAGCGTTTTTTCGTCTATTGGGAGGATTGCGACTGGTGCAGACGCTTTAGAGAAAGGGGATGGAAGGTGGCTTATGCGCCATTTTTAGGGCCTGTTATGCATAAGGCAGGGGCGACAAGTAAAAAACACCCTGTTTTCTCGCAGTATCACTTTCATAAAAGCGCCTTTTTGCTGTATGAAAAGTATGATAACTCATTTATGAAGATGGGCTCTGCTGTTGCGCTATTAGGGGCGATCATAAGGGGGCTTATTGTAATTTCCGCAAAGATGCTTGGCGCTAAATAACGCCCATATATAGAGGGCATTAAACAACAGAAAAAAACATACTGGACAAAGCCCTTCTATTATAGTAGGAATATTATTTACAGTTTAACAATCTAATTTTACTTAAAAAGTTATAAGTGAGGCCATTTTGTATGAAGACAAAGTTTATATTCATAACAGGGGGGGTATTGTCATCGCTTGGAAAGGGGCTTGCCGCAGCCTCCATTGGGGCGCTCCTTGAGGCAAGGGGCCTTAAGGTAACCTTTCAAAAACTTGACCCATACATAAATGTTGACCCAGGCACTATGAACCCGTTTCAGCATGGAGAGGTGTTTGTAACAGATGACGGGGCAGAGACTGACCTGGACCTTGGCCATTATGAGCGCTATACAAGCGCTGAGCTTGGGCAGAAGAACAACTATACATCAGGCAGGATCTATAATTCTGTTATCAAAAAGGAGAGACAGGGAGAATACCTTGGAGGCACTGTTCAGGTCATCCCGCACATAACTGATGAGATAAAGCAGGCAATATTACAGCTTGAAGGCGATGCTGACATTGCGATTGTAGAGATTGGAGGCACGGTTGGAGACATAGAGGGGCTTCCGTTTCTGGAGGCGATAAGGCAACTTAGGGGGGATCTGGGGCGTGAGAACACCCTGTATATACATGTTACCTATGTCCCGTATATTAAGGCAGCAGGTGAGGTAAAGACAAAGCCCACCCAGCACAGCGTAAAGGAGTTGAGGTCAATAGGCATACAGCCTGACATACTGTTATGCCGCACAGAGACAACCCTTTCTCAGGAGATCAAGTCAAAGATAGCCCTGTTTTGCGATGTAAAAGAGGACAGGGTCATTTCAGCAATAGATGTTGACTGTATTTATGAGGTGCCACTTCGCTTTCACAATGAGGGGCTGGATGACAGGATTATTGAGGCGCTTCATATGTGGACAAGGGCCCCTGTATTAAGCCAGTGGAAGGAGCTTATGCTAAAGATAAATGACCCGCAGCACAGGGTGCGCATTGCAATGGTTGGAAAGTATGTAAATCTAAAGGAGGCATATAAGAGCCTTAACGAGGCCCTGTTTCATGGGGGGGTGGCAAACCGCTCTGAGGTGGAAATAGATTTTTTGAACAGTGAAGAGCTTACAGGCAACCTCCTTATAGAGAGGCTATCTCGCTGTAATGGCATACTTATCCCTGGAGGGTTTGGAACAAGGGGGATCCTTGGAAAGATTGAGGCCATTCAATACGCAAGGGAGCATAAGGTGCCCTTTTTGGGGATATGTCTTGGGATGCAGCTTGCCGTAATAGAGTTTGCAAGGCATGTTGCAGGCATAACTGAGGCAGATTCAACGGAATTTACCCCCTCTGCAAAAGAGCCTGTCATATATCTTATGAAGGAGTGGTTTGATTACAGAAAAAACAGGATTGAGACCCGTGATGAGACAAGCGAGCTTGGGGGCACAATGAGGCTTGGGGCATATCCATGCAGGTTAAAAGAGGACACAATAGCAAGGAGGGCCTATGGGGTGGATGAGATATTTGAAAGGCACAGGCATAGATATGAATTTAATAACGCATACCGTGATGTGCTTGAGGAAAACGGGCTTGTCTATTCAGGGTTTAGCCCTGATGGAGAGCTTGTTGAGATTATAGAATTAAAGGAACACCCTTGGTTTTTAGGCTGTCAGTTCCACCCCGAGTTTAAATCGCGCCCGCTTTGCCCGCATCCTTTGTTCGTCTCTTTTATCCATGCAGCGCTTAATAATAAATTGCGAGACAATTCAATATAATAGGAAAATACTCAAGGAAAACATAAAGATGGAAACAGACAATATTCACAATGTCCATGAGGTGTTTAAGGAGTTTTTTAGCGATTGCCGCATGTTGATAATTGGCGGGCCTTGTGTGCTTGAAGATATTGACACTGCCCTTGAGGTCGGCGCTGTTATGAAGGAGATATGCAAAAAATACGGGCTCTTGTATTGCTTTAAGGCATCTTTTGATAAGGCAAACAGGACATCTATAAAGTCTTATCGTGGACCTGGGCTTAAAAAGGGGCTTGAGATGCTTAAGGTCATAAAAACAACGCTGAATGTGCCTTTGATCTCTGACATACACGAGCCCTATCAGGCAGAGGCAGTAAGGGGCGTGTTAGACTGTATTCAGATACCTGCCTTTTTATCAAGGCAGACAGACCTTCTAATCTCTTCTGGCAGGACAATGCTTCCAGTGAATATAAAAAAGGGGCAATTCCTTGCCCCTTGGGATGTGCAGCACTCTATAGAGAAGGTGCGCTCCACTGGCAATAGCCTCATTATGGTAACGGAGCGTGGGAGCCAGTTTGGATATAACAATCTTGTTGTTGATATGCGTTCAATATCTATTATGGCATCATTTGGCGCAAAGGTCATATTTGACGCCACGCACAGCGTGCAGCTTCCGGGCGGCGGCTCGGGATGTTCGGGCGGACAAAGGGAGTTTGCCCCGCCACTTGCAAGGGCAGCAGTTGCAGCAGGGGCTGATGGGGTGTTTATGGAGGTGCATCCTGACCCTGAAAATGCCCTGTGTGATGGCCCTAATAGCCTGTATTTAAGGGATGTAGAGCAAGTTATTAAAGATATGACAGAGATATATAAAATAGTAAGGCATAAATAGATATTGTGTTTCTTCAGAGGAAGTTATGGATAATTACCAATATAACCCTCATCGGAAATAATTTTCATGGCAAAATTATAGAGGTGTAGATATGAAGGTAGCCAATGCGATATATGATGTAGTATTCAAATATCTTATGGAAGACAGGAACATAGCAAGGCTCTTGCTGTCAGGTCTTTTGCGGACCGAGGTTTTGGATATTGACTTAAAGCCTCAGGAATACTCTACATCAATTACTGAAAAGAGCCTTACGGTGTATCGTATAGATTTTAAGGCGAGGATAAGGGCAAGTGACGGCAAAGAGAAGCTGGTGTTGATAGAGCTACAGAAGGCCAAACTGCCATCGGACATAATGCGCTTTAGGAGGTATTTGGGAAGACAGTATGCCAATAAAGACAATGTAGTGATAGAAGGTGAGAAGAAGCAGGCATTGCCCATAATAACGATCTATTTTCTTGGTTATGCCATATCAGGCCTTGAAGAGATCCCGATAATCCGCATAGCCCGTCAGTATCTTGATCATTCTACAGGCGAGGAGCTGAATGTGCGTTCAGAGTTTATAGAGAGCCTTACGCATGACAGTATAATAGTGCAGGTAGAGGCGATAAAGCGCAAGAGGCGCAAGACGGAGCTTGAGAAGGTGCTTTCAATATTTGAGCCTGGCACAAGGCATGAGATAAGCATAGACGAGGATGACTATCCTGAGAGATACAGGCCGATAATCAGGCGTCTTTTAAAGGCGGTTCAGGATGACAGGATGCGGGAGACGATGGAGATTGAGGATGAGATACTTGAAGATTTACAGGCTCAAGAGCGGGCTACAGCACAGGAGAGAGAGGCGAGAAGAAAGGCGGAAGAAAAGGTAAAAATAGAGGCTAAGGCAAGAAAAAGGGCTGAAGAGGAAAAGAAAAGGGCCGAAGAAAAGATGAAAATAGAGGCTGAGGCAAGAAGAAAAGCTGAAGAGGAAAAGAGAAGGGCTGAAGAAAAGGTGAAAATAGAGGCTGAGGCAAGAAAAAGGGCCGAAGAAAAGATGAAAATGATGATGAGAAGCCTTGCTATAAGGATGCTTAGAGAGGGAGAGCCTATAGAGAATGTCATTGAAGAAACTGGTCTTAATGAAGAGGAGATAAGGTCTATAGGGCTATAAACGCCTTATTCCTAATCCTGCACGGCAAAGGGAGCAAAAATGAATTTTAAACATTATATTAGAGGGTTAAGTAATATAAAGCTTGTTTGTAAAATTCACTTTTTCAGTGAACACAAATCTCACCAATGAAAAAAACAAAGATTATAGAGATAAAAGGGCTTTGCGTAAGGTATAATAACATTTCTATCCTTAAGGATATAGACCTTGACATAGAAGAAGGCGCTTTTTTAGCCATAATAGGGCCGAATGGGGCTGGGAAAAGCACGCTTATTAAGGCGATATTGGGGCTTATTAAGGGATACAAAGGCCAGATACGCATAATGGGGACCCCATTAAGTAGCTTTAAAGACTGGGATATGATTGGCTATGTGCCCCAGAAGGCAGCGCATATTGACAGGATATTCCCCATTACTGCCTATGAGGTCGTAGGGCTTGGGCTTAAAAGGGGGATAAGGGGCAATAATGCTGCAAGATATATAAACAATGTGCTATCAAGGGTCGGGATGGAAGGTTATGCAGATAAAAAAGTTTATAACATGTCAGGCGGTGAGCAGCAGAAGATATTTATAGCAAAGGCAATAGTGAATAATCCACGCATATTATTCCTTGATGAGCCCACTACAGGGGTTGATATTAAGGCTCAAGATGCCTTTTATGAATTGCTTAAAAGTCTGAATATAGAGGGCATGACTATTGTCATGGTAACCCATGACATTGCAATAGTGAATAAATATGTAAGGCAGGTGGCCTGTCTTAATAAGACATTAATATTTCATGGAGACCATGATGAATTTTGCTCCTCTCAGAATGCAATTGAGCTTCTGATGGGAGAGCACCACCTTATAGCTCACAGACACTAAGGGGCGTTGTCTTGGCAAGACAAAAGATATATTACTTATGTGTAAATTGCGGTAATGAAGAGCCAAAGTGGTTAGGAAGGTGTCCTGCCTGCGGTGAATGGAACGCATTTGAAGAAAGGGTAAGGGGGAATACCGGCAAAAGAGAGAGGTTTC
>JALWQB010000019.1 GCA_026994795.1 Deltaproteobacteria bacterium | reverse complement strand
CTCAAGTATGCTCTTTCCATCCACTGCCTCCCCATCCCTTTCAAGCCAGATACTGCACTCAAATGTGCTTGCAAGCTGGGCAAAGCGCGTGGCAGGACGGGCGTGAAGCCCAAGCCTGTTCTTTATAATAATCTGTCTCTCTATCATCTTCTGGTGGTTTACCTTGAAGTTTAAGGAAATATATTACTTCATCAGGTCTCTCATTATCAAGCCCTTATTGAGGACTGAGTGATGAGGACTGAGTGATGAGGACTGAGTGATGAGGACTGAGGACTGAGTAAGTAACTTTACCCCCTCTACAGCCTCTACCCCCTTCTATAACTTCTATAACCTCTACAGCCTCTACAACCTATACAACCTCTATCCCCTCTACAGCCTCTTTTATCTTTATTGCAAGCCCTTTTGTTATCCCCTTTACCGCTTCAATCTCACTGAGGGGCGCATTTTTAATGGCCTCTATGCCCCCGAATTTCTTTAAAAGCATTGCCTTGCGCCTTGGCCCTACGCCCTCTATCCTGTCTAAGATTGAGGATTTCATTGTCTTTTTCATCTTTTTTTTGTGCAGTGTTATTCCAAACCTGTGCGCCTCATCCCTTACCTTTTGAAAAAATAGATAAAGGGGAGAATTTTTAGAAATCTTTATCTCTCTTATCTTATCTTGAGAAGGGTCATTGAGGAAAAACTTATCGCTTGTCCCATCCCTTCCCTTGGCAATTGCCATAAATATGGGGAAGTTTTTGTGAGATAGGTTGGAATTATCAGAATTATCAGCATTAACAGCATCATTGAAATGATCAGAATCTCTTAAATGCCTGAAGTTCTCTTTGGGCATAAAGGGCGTTGCCGCCTCAACAGCAGAAGAAAGCTGACCCCTGCCGCCATCTATGATGATGATATCAGGAGAAAAATCATCTTTTTTTATGGCCTCAAATCTTCTCCTTACAACCTCCCTTATCCCTGCATAATCATCGTTTCCAGTTGAAAGATTATACCTTCTATACCGCTCTTTATGCGGTTTGCCATAGACAAAGCACACAAGGCTTCCGACTCGCTTATCCCCTTGGCTATGAGATATGTCAATACATTCAATATAGTTGGGTGAGAATGGCAGATTAAAGAGGCGCTCAGCCTCTTCAGATATCGCCTCCCATCTTTTATTATATGCCGTTAATAGCTTAATAGAACGCCTTGAATTCTCATTTGAAAGGTGAATAAGCCTTTTCTTTTCACCCCGTTGCGGGAAAGATAGCAAGAGTTTCATGCCAAATTTTTCCCTTAATAACTCTTCTATGGCAGGGGCGTCTTCAATCTTGTATGGGAGCATGACCTCAACGCCTTTTAATGGCATATATGCCTGTCTCAAAAATAGCCTTATAGCCTCTTTTTCAAGCTCCTCTTTTCCCCTTATGGACATATCAGGCATGGAGAATTCATGTCTTTCAACTGCGTGAACCCTCCCTTCCCTTACCCTTAAAAGGGTCAATACGCATACCCTGCCGCCTTCATCTGAGGCAATGCCTATGCAGTCTAAGTCAATTCGCCTTGAAAGCGTAACATCCTGAGGCTCTTTAAAGCGCTCAATAGCCCTGATCTGGTCCCTTATCCTTGCAGCCATCTCAAACTTGAGGCCCTGAGACAAGCGCTCCATCTCATCCTTTAATTCCCTTAAAAGCCTCCCCACATCACCTTCAAGAAAGGATATGGCATTATTTACAGCGCTCCTGTAGGCATTTCTCTCTGCCCCATAATCTTTGTTGCTATTTTTTTCATCATCCCGCTCCTGCTCTTTATCCCTTTTCTGGTTATTGCTGCATGGGGCAAGGCACAGGCCAATCTGCGCCCTTATGCACGGCCTTTTCTGAGAACGCATTGTATTGTCTGAGCATGTCCGTATTCCAAAGGTGCGCGCTATAAACCTTATGGTGCGCCTTGCATCATCTGATGAGGTAAACGGGCCGAAATATATGGCTTTATCGTCTTTTCTCTTTCTGACAAAAGATATTCCAGGATATTTATGGCCTGTATTTATTTTAATAAAAGGATACGCCTTATCATCCCTTAACCTGACATTATATCTTGGACGGTGTTCCTTTATAAGCGCGTCTTCAAGTATAAGCGCCTCTTTTTCTGTGGCGCATACTATAAATTCCATTGAGGTTATACGGCTTGTAAGGAGCTTTAATTTTGGCGCATCCTTATGAGAGACCCTGTGATACGATTGGACCCTCTTTCTGAGGTTCACTGCCTTTCCAATGTATAGTATTTTA
>JALWQB010000018.1 GCA_026994795.1 Deltaproteobacteria bacterium | reverse complement strand
AAAAGCCAAGCACTGCCTGAACCACATCATGCGGCACCTTTTTGCCATCCAGCTTAATCGCCTCTACAGACATTGGGTGTATGAGCTTTTTTATCTGCACCCTTGTAAATTTCATAAATATAAGCGCGCGCACATGCTTAATGCCCCCGCCAGTAGAGCCTGCCATACCCCCTAAGAACATAAGCGTTACTAAAAGCGCCTTTTGAGCAGGCGCCCAGTTGTCAAAATCCGCTGTGCCAAACCCTGTTGTAGTAAGGATTGACCACGCTTGAAATAGAGAATCCCTTATATTTTCTTCCATATCCTGATATATACCATGCCACCAATTAAAAATGACCAGAAGCAGGGCAGCCCCAAAACCAACGGCAATGTAGAGCTTAAATTCTTCGCTTCTCAGGGAGGGCAATGCCTTTCCCTGAATGATCCTGTAATGGATGGTAAAATTCATGCCAGCAAGTATCATAAAGACGATTATTATATATTCTATGGCAGGGGAATTATATCCCCCAACGCTTGCCGTAATAGTTGAAAAACCGCCTGTCGCAAGCGTTGCAAATGAGTGGCATATCGCATCAAAAGGGCCCATCCCTGCTATGATAAGAAGGGCAGTTTCAATGACGGTCAGCGCCAGATAGACCCCCCATAATATGCGAGCCGTATCTTGGATGCGGGGTGCAAGCCTGTCCTTTGTAGGCCCTGGCATCTCTGCCTTAAAGAGCTGCATCCCGCCTACGCCAAGGACAGGCAGTATCGCTATTGAGAGGATGATTATCCCCATGCCTCCAAGCCAGTGAGTAAGCGCCCTCCAGAATAAGAGGCTTGGGGTCAATATCTCAACCTCCTCAAGAATCGTTGAGCCAGTGGTTGTAAAACCGCTCATGGCCTCAAAATAGGCGTCAATAAAACTTGGTATCTTTCCAGAAAGATAAAAGGGCAAGGCCCCAAGCCCTGCTGCCAATATCCAGCTAAGGCCAACTATGGCAAAGCCCTCTCTATGGCCAATATCCTCCTCTATCTTAAAAAGATATGCGCAAATACCGCCAATCAACATGCCGGCAAAAGATGAGGAAATGAATGCCCATAGGCTTCCATCATGGTAATAAAGGCTTATAAAAAATGGTATAAGCAAGATAATGCCAAGGAAAAAGAGCAGCCAGCCTAAAATAGATAATATAGTGCCTGTCTTCATGGTATGAAAATTTAATAGACGGAAAAAAGCTTTTCAAGCTCAGGAGCCACTTCTTTCAGGGTAAATATTATGAGCTTGTCATTTGGAAATATCTGGGAAGCGCCTGTTGGTATCTCCACCTGTCCTTCCCTTACAATAGCGCCTATATTCACCCCCCTTGGAAGGGGGATGTCCTTTATGCTCATACTCGCATAAGGCCACCTGTTTGACACGACAAACTCCAGCACCTCAGCGTGGCTGCCAAGCAGTGTGGCAGCGCTCAATATGGTGCCCCTTCTTACGAATTTTAATATCATATTTGCAGCGACAAGACGCGAGCTTAACGGGACATCAATCCCCAGCTTTCCGAGAAGAGGTATGAAGTCAGGCCTGCTTATGCGGGTTATGCACTTTTTTGCCCCAAGATGCTTTGCCAGAAGGCTTGCCAATATATTTGTGGTATCCTCACTGGTAACTGCAATAACAAGGTCAGAGGTATCAATGCCTTCATTTATAAGCTCATGGCCATTAAGCCCATCAACATTTAATATCACTGTCTCATCAAGCGCCTCTGCCAGAAATTCACACTGTTTTGGGTCATTATCTACTAAAAATACCTGAATATCCTGCTCTTCAAGGGCGCGAGCCACACGGACGCCGACTTGACCCCCGCCAATTATAAATACCTTTTCCGGCCTCTTGCTCTTTACCCCTATGAGCTCCTCCAACTTTGGAATGTCGCGCCTTCTTACAATAAAATATATCTTGTCATCAGGTCTTATCTCATCCTCACCCCTTGGGACAATGGTCTCTTTACCCCTTACAATAGCAGGTATGACAAAATCATATAGCCCTTTAAGCTCCCTTATATCCATAAGGGTTATACCGCATAACTGGCTATTATCTCTTATTTCATAGCCAATAAGGGTAACATCTCCCCTTGCAAGCTCTATACTTTCAAATGCCTCTAAGTGTGAACAAATCCTCAATATTTCTTCGCACATAGCATGGTCGGGATTTATAAGGAGGTCCAAACCGAGGCTTGATTGATTCAAGGGCGATGATACAGACAGATATTCCTCATTCCTTACCCTCGCAACCTTTCTCACCACGCCATATTCCTTTGCAAGGATACAGGCAATCAGATTGACTTCATCAATATTGGTTACGGCGATAAAAAGGTCGGCCTTCTGGATACCGGCCTCTTCCAACACCTCAGCAGATGCGCCATTTCCCTGAATTGTCAATATATTAAGGTCGTTCTCTATTCTTCTGAGCTTTGTCTCGTCAGTATCTATTAAGGTAACATCATGCCCCTCATCAGATAACTGACTGCAAAGATGTCCGCCAACCGCACCAGCCCCTATTATTAATATCCTCATAATATCCCTATAATATCAAGATAGTAACAATATTCAACTGTAAAAAAAATTATTATTGATGTTTCCATTGTTATTCTAATAAAATACTTAAAAAAACGCCTTAAACACAAGGGCGAATAATAATCCTATAATTGGAAGCTTAAGGGCAAACATAAATTTTGTAAGGGTCTCAAAGCGCTTGTCCATTGCCTCAAAGCGGGCGTTCATCTCACTCTGAATGGCCTCAAAGCGGGCGTTCATCTCACTCTGAAGAGCCTCAAAACGGGCGTTCATCTCGCGCAATATACTATTCTGAACCTCCCGCAAGGACTTCAACTCTTCTTCAACTCGTATCACCCGCTCTATAAGAGAAATTCGCTCTGCCTCTTTCTCATATTTCATCACATACTGGGCCACAGCCTCATTTATTAAAGCATTTAGTATTTCCCTGTTGTATTGAGATAAATCTATATTGGTCTCCATAGCCTTTATCCTTATTTATCTCTCAATCTTTTTATCTTTTATCTTTCTATTACATAGGATTCCATTGTTCTTATAAACTATAACATAATTAAAAATAATAGATTGTCAAAAGATAAATATCTCTGCTATATCCCTTTTAATATCCCACCTAATACTCAAGAGTAACTGCATTAAATCCAAGGCTATTATTGACCTTATCAAAAAACTCAGGAGATAACGAGACATTATAATCATCCGAAAGCGTTAACATTACCTTCCCCTTTCCATTCACATTTATAGAAAATTTTACAGGATATTGGCCTGAATGAGAGGCAAACAGGGACTTTAGGGAGGAAAATGTATCCATCTTTACCTTATCATCTCTTATATTGATCAACACAGCCTTTGCCTTTTTATTAATAGCCTCTGTAAGGGGCATCACCTTGTCTGCAATGACCTTCTCATCTCCTCTATCGTCTGCCTGTTTGAACTTGCCTTCTATCCATAACGGCACATCTTTGGATAAAACCGCTCTATGTTCCCGATAACATTCAGGGAAAAAAATGACCTCAATAGAGCCTACCCTGTCTTCAACGACCACAAACGCCATCTGCTCTCCCTTTTTTGTGCGTGTTACCTTTTGAGACCTTACAATCCCCGCAACAGAGACATCTGAATTATCCTGAAGCCCCTTGACCTTCTCTAAATCATATGGCGTAAGCATCTTTAACTCCCTCATATAAGGGTCAAGGGGATGGCCGCTTATATAAAAACCAAGGGCGTCCTTTTCATTAGACAAAAATTCCATTGTCTCCCACTCATCAACATCCGGTATCTTAAATAGGCTTATAGCCCTCTTTTTAGAGCCTGCCCCTCCCCCCTTCTGTCCCGTGTTCTTACTCATAGCATAACTTGCGCTATCCTGAGCAAGATCAAAAAGGCTCCTCTGGCCAGATGCCCTCTCCTTCTTAATCATCTGAGAAAACTGCACCGCATCCTCAAGCGCTGCCATAAGTTGAGCGCGCTTATAGCCAAGTGAATCAAACGCCCCGCACTTTATAAGGCTTTCAATAGAGCGCTTATTAACCTTCTTAGGGTCAATGCGCCTTAAAAAGTCTTCAAAATCCACAAAATCGCCCTTTTTGCTGCGTTCTTTTACAATACAGGCAATTGGTGATGGCCCAAGGTTCTTAACTGCCCCAAGCCCGAACCTTATTGCATCCTTTTCCACGCTAAAGCCCTCTCCGCACTTATTGATGTCGGGCGGAAGGACCTTTATGCCCTGCTCCTTACAGTCGCTAATAAACTTTAAGACCCCGTCAGTATTGCTTAACTCATTGCTCAAAAGGCTTGCCATAAACTCTATTGGATAATGGGCCTTCAGCCATGCAGTCTGATATGCTATAAGGGCATAGCATGCAGAATGGCTCTTATTAAAGCCATAACCTGCAAATTCTTGAATTAACTGAAAAAGCCTCTCTGCCTTTGACTTATCTATCCCCCTGTCAACCGCCCCTGTCACAAAACGCTCCCTCTGCGCCTCCATAACCTCCGGTATCTTCTTGCCCATTGCACGCCTTAATATATCACCTTCTCCAAGTGAATATCCTGCAATGACCTGAGCAATCTTCATAACCTGCTCCTGATAAACGATAACCCCATAGGTCTCTTTCAATATCGGCTCAAGCTCAGGCAAGGGGTATTTCACCTCAATCTCGCCATGCTTTCCTTTTATGTATTGGTCAACCATGCCGCTCTTCATAGGCCCTGGCCGATACAGGGCGACAACCGCTATGAGGTCTTCAAAAGCAGATGGGCGAAGACGCCTTAAAAGGTCCTGCATCCCACTGCTTTCAAGCTGAAAAACGCCAATAGTGTTCCCGGAGCACAAAAGCTCATAGGTCTTTTTATCATCAAGGGAAATCCTCGCTATATCAATATGTTCTCCTGTAGTTTCTTTTATAATAGTCAGCGCATTATCTATGACTGTAAGGGTCTTGAGGCCAAGAAAGTCAAACTTTATAAGGCCAACTTTTTCCACATATTTCATATCGTACTGAGTAAGGATTTCCCCCTCCTGCCCTTTTGTCAGGGGAAGATACTCAACAATTGGCCTGTCTGATATAACCACGCCAGCAGCATGGGTTGAAGGGTGCCGTGGAAGCCCTTCAAGGGATAGGGCTATGGAGAAGAGCTTTTTAATGGCCTCATCATTTTCTATCATCTCCTTTAGCCGCGGCTCTTCTTGAATGGCCTTTGGAAGCGAGCTTACCCCGTCTGGTATGAGCTTTGCAATTTTATCAACATCATCATACTTCATGCCAAGCGCCCTTCCAACATCACGGATAACTGCCCTTGCCTTCATGCTCCCAAAGGTTGCTATCTGAGCCACATAATCCTTTCCGCCATAGCGTTCAGCAACATATTCAAGCACCTCATCCCTGCGCGCCATGCAAAAATCAACATCTATATCAGGAAGGCTTACCCTCTCAGCATTTAAAAACCTCTCAAACACAAGCCCATACCTTACAGGGTCAATATCCGTTATCCTCATAGAATAGGCCGCAAGAGAACCTGCGGCAGAGCCTCGGCCAGGCCCAACAGGTATGCCCCTTTCCTTGGCCCAGTTGATAAAGTCTGCAACAATCAAAAAATATGAGGAAAAACCCTTCTCTTTTATGACCTGTATCTCAAAATCAAGCCTGTTTTTATATAGCTCTTCACTATCCTTATCTTGAATATCAAGCGCTTTCTCTTCCAACCTCTTTTTAAAACCCTGCCTTGCAAGCTCTTCAAAGAGTTCATCATAACTCTTGCCTGATGATATAGGAAAACGCGGGAAATGGTGCTTTCCAAGCTCTATCTCTACATTACACATATCAGCAATGGCCTTTGTCGCATCTATTGCCTCTTGGCAATGGCTAAAACGCCTTATCATCTCTTCAGGGGGGGTAAAATAAAGGCTCTCTGTAGAAAAACGCATCCTGTCCTCATCATCTATACGCTTATTTGTCTGAATGCACAAAAGGACATCATGGGCCTCAGAGTCGTCTTTTGAAAAATAGTGGCAGTCATTAGTTGCCACAACTGGTATGCCCATCTTGTCAGAAAGGGCTATAAGCGTCTCATTTACTGTCTTTTGCTCAGGGATGCCGTTTTCCTGTATCTCAAGATATAGCCTTTCTCCAAATATCTTGGCATACCTCTCTATTACTGAGCTTGCCTTTTTTTCGCCGCCTGTTAATACCGCATGTGGAACCTCGCCGTGAAGACAGGCGGTAAGGGCGATAAGCCCCTTATTCCACTCCCTTAACGCTTCAATATCAATACGAGGCTTATAATGAAATCCCTCAAGGTGGGCGATTGTTACAAGCCTTAAAAGGTTCTTAAAGCCCTCGTTGTCCTTTGCAAGGAGAACAAGATGAAAGGCAGCCTCTTTTGCGCTCTTTGCGCTCTTGTCCCTCCTGTCCTTTGGCGCAATATACATCTCACAGCCCATAATAGGCTTTATGCCGTGCCTTAATGCCTGTTCATAAAAATTGACAGCCCCATACATATTGCCATGGTCAGTAATAGCTATCTCCTTATAGCCATATTCCTTTGCCTTTGGAAAAAGGTCCTTTAGCCTTATTGCCCCATCTAAAAGACTATACTCTGTATGAAGGTGAAGATGCACAAACACTTTCCTGATATGCCCCCTTTAACATTTAAGATTTAAAATATGGGATTATAATAGATTATCTATAATAAGTAAAAATTATAGATGATTACAATAGATTCATTTTAGGTTTTGTTAGATTATAGTTACGACTTATACAATAACAGACTATATAATAACAGAGAAATTCAGAGAACTCTTGCTCAGGCATATATGCTAATGATGCCCCCTTTTTTATTAGAGGCATTTTCTGAATTTTCATCTTTTTTCTCAGCTTCCGCCCTCTCTTGCCGCTTTTCAGCCATTGCCTGCTTCATTATCTCAGCCATTGCCCTTGACGCCTTAATGGCTGCCTGCGCTGCAACCCGCCTGTCCTGAGGTGATGGGTCTTTTGGCGCAAGGGCGGCACGCTGGACAATGCGCATTTTCCTAACTGTCGCTTCCGGCCTTGGCTCTTCTGATGTGTCAATAGATACCTCTCCGCTTACCGCATATCTCCTTCCATCAGGGCCAAGCTCATATTGAAAGTTTGCTCCTCCCCTCACATAAATACCGCCAGCAGCGATATGGGCAATCTCATGCTGTTTTACCTCCTGATCACGCTTCTTTAACGCCTCAATTTCTCTCAACTCTTCCTTTGTAAAACGGTCTTTTTCAGTCTTATCCTTTGCCTGTTCTTCTTCCTTTGCCTTTATCCCGTCCTTATCTTTCTCTTGCGCATCATCAGTGGAATTTATACCATGAGACCTATCCGTCTTGCCCCTCATATTGTCCCTCTGGGCAATGTTATTTGAGGCGCCATAAAAATACGCCTCATTATACGGAAGCCTCAAGGCATTAACTCTCATTTCTCTATAGCACCTTTTTTATTATCTAAAGCCAATATTGGGAGACCTTTTAAACCTCCTACTATATTTATAGCAAACTTTGAGGGCACTTGACAAGAGAAAATTAAGGAATATTTTTATCCTGTCCCCTTAAAGCATACTTACCGCCAAAGGGCTCGTCTCTTCATTTTTACTGTTTTATGTATTATAATTTTTTAAAACCATTTGGGTTTATGGAGGTAAAGTGAGGCATGGATTTAATTGAGGCTAATGAATTATCCATGAGCTATGGTTCATTCATGGCAGTAAAGAAATGTTCATTTACTGTATCAAAGGGCGAGATAGTAGGTCTTCTTGGCCCAAATGGTGCGGGCAAGACTACTTTAATGAAGATATTATCCACTCAGATAGCGCCCACGCAAGGCTCAGCAAAGATATGCGGCAATGATTGTGAAGCAAATCCAAAGGCTGTAAGGGCAAACATAGGGTATCTCCCCGAGCACGCCCCGCTATATGACGATATGGAGGTGCGTGAATATATAAATTTTGTCGCCAATGGCAGGGGGCTAAAGGGGGAATGGCTATCAGAGAGGCTCTCGTGGGTAAGAAAACGCTGCGGCCTCAAAAAGGTATGGTGTAAGCCCATTGGCGAGCTATCAAAGGGATACAGGCAAAGGGTCGGTCTTGCTCAGGCCCTGATTCACGACCCGCCAGTGCTTATACTTGATGAGCCAACAAGCGGGCTTGACCCACTTCAAATAATTGAGATAAGAGGGCTCATAAAAGATATCTCAAAAGAAAAGGCAATCCTTTACAGCTCTCACATTATACAGGAGATTGTCGCCCTCAGCCATAGAATAATCATCATAAATGAGGGTGAAATCAAGGCATCTGGCCCATTAAGCGACCTTATTGAACAGGCAAAAGACAGGGTAGATGTCCATTTCTCAATAAATGACCTTGAAAAGGCGCAAAATGACCTTGAAAGCGTATTTACATCGTTAATACACTATCAAATACAGCATTAAATACATTTTATTAATTATTAACACTACCTTGTAACATATCATTTAACATATCATTTGGAGGGTGTTACTAATGCAAATTGTCAACATTACAAGGCGAGAATTACAGAGCTATTTTAATTCTCCAATTGCCTATTGCTTTATAGTGGTCTTCTTGCTGGTAACCTGCGGGCTTTACATGACGACATTCTTTCTTGCAGGCTCTGCAAGCATGAGGCCGTTCTTCTCATCTCTTCCTGTTGTCCTGATAGTATTTGTTCCAGCTATTACAATGAGGCTATGGGCAGAAGAGAGAAAGTCTCATACTATCTCTCTATTATTCAGCCTGCCTGTAAGCAGCATGTCTCTTGTGTTGGGCAAATTCATTGCTGCGCTTATCTTTTCATCAACTGCCCTATTGAGCACCATTGTTATCCCTTTTATGCTCTTTACAATAGGCTCTCCTGATATTGGCCCGATAATAGGCGGATATTTGGGGGGCATCCTCCTGCTTTCCCTTCTCCTATCCCTCGGCATGGCGCTTTCTGCGTTTTTTAAGGAGCAGATAGTCTCTTTTATAATAACCCTTGTTGTCGGCTTTGGATGTTATCTTGTCGGGATAGAGTTCATTAGCGCCTTTATTGACGGATGGCTTCCCGGTGT
>JALWQB010000017.1 GCA_026994795.1 Deltaproteobacteria bacterium | reverse complement strand
TTCTTCCCCCTTAACGCCTTTCATGTGGAAGTTAAGGGCATCAATCATGTTCCTATAGGCATCATTCTTAGTTGCCCCTGTAGCTATACACCCTGGGACTTCAAGACAATAGGCTGAATAGTTGTTGCCTGTATCCTCAATGACGATAGTAACCTCTTTGGCAGCCATCTTTTGCCCTTCTGTGCTATGTTCATCTCTCCATCCTCTTGGCATTGGCAATCTCAATAACCTTTGCCCTCTCATCTGCGCCCTCTGCCTCCTCAAAGGCTCTGGCAAGCCCCTTTATGGCCTCACGCTTTACATCTGGCATAAGATGGGCATAACGTTCTGTCATTGCAAGGCTCTTATGTCCCATTAGCTCTTTAAGGGTGAGAATTGGTGTTCCCTGTATCGCAAGCCATGAGGCGAATGTATGGCGCAAGGTGTGAAATACTACCTTATCCCTTGGGTCATCTATGCCATCATTAAGCCCAAGCCTCTCCACTGCCCTAAAGAATGCCTTGCCTTGGATACGGACTTTTTAGGCTTTCCATTGGCGTCTGGAAAGATAAGGTCTGTGGGCATGGCCTCTGGCGTTACCCTCTCAAGAAGCATCTCTTTTACCTGCGGGGTCATGTAAGCGCGCCTGTCCTCTCCTCCCTTGGGGTCTTTGATGTGGATTGTCTCATTCTTAAAGTCAATATCCGCCCATCTGAGATTTGCAATCTCCCCAAAACGCAACCCGCAATGAAGGGAAAGCATAGCCTCATCATGGGTCTGTTGGGATGCCTTCTTTAACTCCTCCAGAAGCTCCCTTGCCTCCTCAAGGGATAGAAAACGCTGTCTCTTATTCCCCTTCACCGATGGCATATTTGATACCCTTTATAGGGTTATGCCCATCATACATGCCCCAAGAAGATGCCTTGTTATACGCCTGTCGTATAATGCCAAGGGTATGCCTGATAGTCTATGGGGCCTTACCCTCGTCCTTCATGGCCTTTTTGAGCTTTTCCAGTTGAAAGGGTGAGATGTCTTTCATGGGAAGATTACCAAGGCTGGGGGTTCAAGTCCCTCCATGCACGCCAGTAAATAATAAGTTATTTCAAATAATTATAAAAATAGCGGGAAAAGAGGGAAAGAAAAATTTCCCGCTTTTATTAAGGGATGTGGGGATTTTTAGACTTTAAATACTGTATTAGCCAATTAGTAAACGTCTCCCGCTCATATATCACTTTTTGCCATCTTTTAAAAGCTTGATAGGCCGTTTTTAAGGCATTCAAGGTTGGCAAGAGTTTTTGGGGAGACAGAACCCGCCAATAGTCTCGCAACCTCTTTGCGGGCAAAAATGGGCGGAAGAGAGGAAAGTAGACCTTTTTCTACTTTTTCAAGAATTTTATTACCGCTTTAAAGACCGTTTACAAATGAGGATTTTTTGATTACGAATAGTAGCGATATGATTATTGCTTTACTTAAAAAATATGAATAATTATAGATAATTGAAGATGTTTAATATAGATGTGAAGATGTAAGTTAATGCCCCATCCGCGAGCCACGAGATCCCGGATCATCGTTGGGATACTCTCTATAGGGACAGTGTGGATAAGGCGTTCAGGTGGTTGACCTTTGGCTGCGGGGTTATCGGGGTGCCATGCCCTAATGTTATATTTAACCTTGACTTTGACTTTGCAACTGTTTATCTTATTATTATTCATACTATTACTCCTTTATAATTTTATAATTAATATATAGAGCTTTTAGATTTACCACAGGCTCTGCTGATGCAGGGCCTTCTCTTTTGTCTTGAGACATCCTGCCTTTACTTTCTGTTGATGAGGTAATAATTCCGCCCATTTAGCCATTGTCCGCTTATTAGCGCCCCTGTTTTGACGCTTCCGCTTTCTGGGGGTGAGGGTGTTAACAAGATCAGGTATCGGCATGTTGGGGTTGAGCTCTGCTGCTTCCATGATGGGCTAGGGCTCCATATAGCCATTTTGCCACATGTTTTTCTCCAATCTTTTCGCGCAGTTGCACAGGTAAGCCTCTGTGACCTTCTCCCCCCTGGCTATTTTGCTAATGATGTCAATAGATTCTGACCATAAATAGTCATCTTTGATGATTTTGCCATATTTGTTGATCTTTTCGCTAAAATAAAAATCTAACAAATCTATGCAATCATCAAGGGACATTCCTTTGTTGGACGAAGCCGCCCCGCCATAAGCGGGACGGCAGTCTTCCTTTTTTTGATATTACACACAAAAATTAGTCTGTTGCAACCTCAAATTTCTGTAATAAATAGTTGAAGGCAATGATATTGCC
>JALWQB010000016.1 GCA_026994795.1 Deltaproteobacteria bacterium | reverse complement strand
CCAACCCCTAGGTGCTCATCTTTTTGCCCGTTATTATCATGTAAGTGAAGCTCTACAATCCTTTTGCCGCAGGCATTAAGCCAGTCATCCATTGCTGTAGTTGAAAATACCTTTTGATGACCAATATCAAGGCAAAAACCTATCTCCTTATGGGAAAAATGGGAAAATATACGCTCATGCACTATCGGGGTATGCTCAAAGGTATTTTCTATAAGCAAAAGCACCTTTCCATCATATCCAGTTGCGTCTTCCTTATCACTGTAACAGCCTGCAAATGCCACGATTTTTTCAAGGCAATGCCTTAACGCCTTCCAGTGTCCTTCATTAAATTCACCATGGTGTTTTGGGTCAAAATTGGTGTGAAGCACCATTGTCTTCGCCCTGAATATGCGTGCAATCCTTATTGCCTGCTTATGCGTCTCTATAACAGCCTCTTGTATAAAGGGATTATAAGATACAAGTGAAAGGTCAGTAAAAGGCGCATGGATTGTTAATCTGTCTATGCCTGAAGAAAAAAGCTCGTCAGCCGCCTTTTTAAATATGTCTTCTGGTAAGCTGAAGAAAAATTCTCCGTTAAGGCCAATCTCAGGCATAATGTGATGCTCTTTAACAGCATGTATATACCTATCTCTGAGCATATCAAAGGGACATGCAACCTGTATTCTCATAAGAACTCCCTGCATTCTTTATATTTTTCAATCCTTGACCTTCCCTGAACGGGATGGTTTTAAAAGGTTAGCTTTGAGGGTTACGGTGCAAACATCATAATAATCCCTCTATCTCATCACGGCCAAGCCCAGTCTCCTCCATTATGACATCAACTGGCTCACCGTCTTTTAACATCTTTCTCGCAAGTCTCTCCATTGCCTGTCTCATCCTGAGCTCCAGCGCCTGTCTCTTTTCCGCCTCCTGTCTGGCTTTTTCTTCTAAAAGCATTGCCCTCTCTTCCGCTCTTTTTCTCTCTTCCTCCTCCTGTCTGGCCCTCTCTTCCGCCTCCTTTCTCTTTTGCGCCTCCTGTCTGGCCATCTCTTCCGCCTCTTGAGCCCTTCTGTCCCTATTCTTAAGCTCGTTCAATACCTCATCCTCTATATCCATCGTCTTTCTCACCTGCTCGCTCTGGATCGCACGGTAAAGACGCCTTATTATTGGCCTGTATCTCTCAGGATACTCCCTATCGTCTATGCTTATCTTGTGCTTCATACCCGGCTCAAATATTGATAACACCTTCTCAAGCTCACTTTTGCGCCGCTTTCTCTTTATCGCATCTACCTGCACTATTATACTGTCGTGCGTAAGGCCCTCTATAAAGTCATTCCTTACCCTTAACTCCTCTCCTGTCTCATGATTGAGATACCTGCGAGCTATCCGCACCACAGGAATAAATTCTAACCCCTCTATAGAATAACCAAGAAAATATATGGTAATTATGGGCAATGCCCTCTTCGTACCGTCACTTTCTGTTATCGTATTGTCGTCACTGCTATACTGCTCCCCTAAATACCTGCGAAAACGCATTATGTCAGCGCCATATCGCGCCTTCTGAAGCTCTATAAGCACAACCTGCTCTGTATCATCGCTAAACTTAACGCGTGCCTTAAAGTCCATACGATATACAGTAAGATGCAACTCGCCTGCCCGCGTAGAATACTCCTGTGGCCTAATCTCAAGGTCTAAGACCTCTGCCTTTAAAAGCCCTGATAAAAGAAGCCTTGCTATCCGCTTATCCTCCATCAGATACTTAAACACCACATCATATATGGGATTGGCTATTATCATAACGCTGTCACTTCTCATTTAGTGGTAATTTTTTCTATCGGCCAGAAAAAATATTCTTTATTATACTGGAGGAGATTAAAATTGAAAATAAAAAAATGACCTTAACTACAGGCTGAATCTGGAGACGGTTGGGGGAGGGAAGAATGGCTAACAACTGTCTCCATATTTTTCCATATACCCCCTTGGGGTTATCATATAGTCTCCAATTGTAAAGGTTGATGAATTGCCTACTATAACGATTGTCTCCATATCTACAGTCTCTATGGGGACAGAGGAGAGCGTGCATAAAGATACCTCCTGCCCCTTTCTCATCGCCCTTTTTACAATGCCGACAGGCGTTGACATGGACCTACGCTGAGACATTATATCTATCGCCCTCTTTAACTGCCAATCTCGCCTTGAACTCCTCGGGTTATAGAGGGCTATTACAAAATCCCCTTCAGTCGCCAGCTTAAGCCTCTTTTCAATAAGCTCCCAAGGGGTCAAGAGATCGCTTAATGAGATTGAGCAAAAGTCATGGCCTATTGGCGCGCCAAGTAAAGATGCCGCCCCTATGAGCGCAGGGATGCCTGGGATAATCTTTATGCAAAGCTCGCCCGCGGCCAGTTCATCAGGAAACATCTCATTTGCAACCTCAAATACAAGCCCTGCCATGCCATATACCCCTGTATCGCCGCTTGAGACAATGCCAACGGTCTTGCCCTCTATTGCCTCATTTACGGCAAGCCTTGCCCTCTTAATCTCCTGCCTCATTTCAGTTGAAAGGACAGGCTTTTTACCTATAATATCCCTTATAAGCTCAATATAACGCTTATATCCAAGAATAACCTCAGATTCTATAAGCGCTGCATGTCCCAAGACAGTAAGGTGCGCATTATCCCCTGGCCCAATCCCTATGCAATTTATTTTTTTCATGGTCTTAATCT
This sequence comes from Deltaproteobacteria bacterium, assembly GCA_026994795.1. Classification (GTDB taxonomy): domain Bacteria; phylum Desulfobacterota; class Dissulfuribacteria; order Dissulfuribacterales; family Dissulfuribacteraceae; genus JALWQB01. Next base: position 6,552 of record JALWQB010000016.1, on the reverse strand, counting down.
AAGGTTGCGCTTAATTATTGATGTCTTGACGCAAAAACATATAGTTAGTATTTTACTTATGTTCCTTATATCTTATTACAGATAACAAAATAATCTATATTCCCATGGAGTTCAAATGATTTTTGACCATTATTTTGATTATATTGTAGTAGGCGCGGGGCTTACAGGCGCTGTAATGGCAGAGCGTATTGCCTCTGCATTGGATAAGAAGGTATTAATCATTGAGAAACGCCCGCACATTGGAGGCAACTGCTTTGATACCCTTACAGAACATGGCATTTATATCCATAAGTATGGGCCCCACATATTTCATACTGACAATGAAAGGGTATTTGGCTATCTATCCCGTTTTACTGAATGGATTGCATATATACATAAGGTATTAGGTATTATTCACGGTCAAAAGACGCCTATACCATTTAATCTTAACTCCCTATACAGGCTATTCCCTCAAGAGATGGCAAAAGACATTGAAAATGCCCTTTTAAATGAGTTCGCATTTGGAAGCTCCGTATCAGTGAACAGGCTCTTAAACAGTAATGACAGCAATATCTCAATGCTGGGGAATTTTATATATGAAAATGTATTCTTAAACTATACGATAAAGCAGTGGGGGCTTTCTCCTGATGAGATTGACGCTTCAGTGTTAGATAGGGTGCCAGTCAGGATATCTCGGGATGATTCATATTTTTCAGATAAATATCAAACAATTCCCAAAAATGGATATACATCTATGCTCAATAAGATGTTGGCTCATCCCAATATCCATATACTGTTAAAGACTGATTTTAAGGAGCTTATCCACCTTGACGCATCATCTTGCGAGATAAAGGTGATGGGGATGCCATTTAATGGGCAATTAATATATACTGGCCCAATTGATTATCTCTTTGACTATCAGGTCGGAAGGCTTGAATACAGGGCATTAAATTTTGAGTTTGAGGTCATAAACAGGCAATTTTTTCAAGAGACTGCAACTGTCAACTATCCAAATCACTATGATTTTACCCGCATTACTGAATTTAAGCACTTTCACCGCAGTCAGTCGCCTTTTACCGTTATATTGCGTGAATATCCAATGGAGTATAAGGGCGAAAATGATAGTAATGAGCATGGAGGTAAAAATAACGCCTCAAGGCTCATCCCATGTTATCCAGTACTCACTTATAGGAATAAGGAGGCATATAGGCAGTATAGGGGGCTTTCAAGGAGATTTTCAGGGCTTACCCTCATAGGAAGGCTTGCTGAATATAAATACTATGATATGGATGACGCAGTAGAGGCGGCGATATCATGTTTTGAAAAGGATATACTGCCCCTATGCACTAAATGACTCTGAATATGCCATGTATTGTTTCTTTTACAATGTTTTTTGCGTTGTTTTTTGAGAAAATTTTCTTGAGTCAATAACATTGAATGACTATTTAAGCCTTTTTCCCATACCTCTTTTATGGTATAATAACATTGCTGGGTTTATCAGGGCAATGAGGGTAAGTTTAAATACGGTGGCTCCCGCCAGAAATTATACGGCCTTGCCGGCTCTCCCTCTGCCCTGTTTATTACACTTATGCCCCTTGCGTTACGGTCATTTTTAAAGGGGGCAAAAATGAATTTTAAAATAAATCGGAAAAATTCGTTAATTGCAGGATTCAGGTAATATTAAATACATAACAAATGTCAGTCAATAATATATCTAATGGGTCTTTTCAATCCAATGCTGCAACCCATGCAAGGGATGAGATTGTAAAAGGGGCATCAAATGGGATAGGGGACGCTATAGGCGTATCTGTTGATTTCAATAGCCTGCAATTGCAGTTGAGACGTCTTGAGCTTTCAAGAGACCTTGCCAGAGAGTTCATCAAGACTACTGACATGAAAAAACTCATGGCGATAATCTTTAAGCGCGTCCTTGAGGTGCTTGAGGCAGAGGCAGGGTCTTTATGGATGATAGACTGGCGCACAAAGGAAAATATCTGTCATCTTGCAGAGGGGCCTGCTAAGGAAAGGATTATTGGCATGAGGCTGCCTGCTGGAAAGGGTATTGTAGGCTCTGTTATCCAGACAAAGACCCCTCAAGTAGTGTTAGATTGCAGCAAGGATGAACGTTTTGCATCGCAGATAGACAGCAAGACCGGGTTTATCACAAGGTCAATGATATGCGTCCCTCTTGTGGTAGATAATTATGTATATGGCGCTATCCAGATTATAAACAAAAAGAGCGCTCATGACCAGCGCTTTACGGAAGAAGACAGAGAGCTTGTACAGGACCTTGCAATAAACGCTGCAATCTCCATAAAAAACGCCCGCCTTATTGAGAGTGAGAGCAAGGTGCGCGAGATGACCACTCTTATGCGCATCTCCCGTGAGATATCCGCAAGCCTTGACCTTGACCATGTGATGGCGTCAATGGTGAACATGGCAAATGAGCTTATAGATGTGTCAAAAGGGGCGTTTTCCCTTATGGATGAAGATAAAAACGCCTTGAGCCTCTCAATGCTTTCTGGAGGCGAGAAGGTGGATAAAAAGGACGAGAGGCAGAAAGAGATGCTCTCTTTAATGGAACAAGTGCGCTCCGCTGACAGAACAGTGTATATCCCTGACATAGACGCCTATAGAAAGCAGTGCGGCGAGAAACGAGGAGCATGGCTTGAGTATATGGAAAAATGGGGGGTTGTATCAATATGGAGTACGCCGTTAAAGGATGAAGAGGGGACGCTTGGAGTAATATGGTTTGAAGGGGGCCAAAGGGGATTTGCCTCTGGCTCAAAGGCGGATCTCCTCAACATACTCGCATCTCAGGCCACAGTTGCAGTAAGGAATGCCTCACTGTATCAAAGAGTGCCTTTTGCGGAGACCCTTGCAAGCATAGGCGAGAAGGGAAAATTTTTCTTTACTGCATGGAGAAAATGGGCAGCAGCAGCTATTATAATAGTTTCTATCTCTTTATCTCTTCATTATTTCCCGGTATTCAGGTCAGTTAGTGGAGACTGTATAGTTGAAGCAGGGCTTGGTCAGGGCATATTCCTTGAGGTTGGCGGCAGGGTAAAGAAAGTAAAGGCAAGGGAGGGAGATGAGGTTCGTTCAGGCGATGTGCTTGTTGAGCTTGATGACAGTGAGCTTTTGCTCAGGAAAAAGGAGATAATGACCAAGCTTTCAATAATAGAAAGGCGTATTGTTGAGGCAAAGGCAAGGGAGGACGCCCCGCTTTTACAGGAGCTTTATATAAAAAAGGCGCTTTTTAAAGAGAGGCTTTCAAGGGCACTGGAAGATATTAAGCGCACGGTCATAAGGGCGCCTTTTGACGGTATTGTGCTCACCCCTGATGTGGAGGAACTTGAGGGAAAGGTCATGCCAATAGGTGCTGAGGTGATGAGGCTTTCTGAGAAAGATAGGCTCAGGGTAGTTGTGAGCATACCGGAAGACTCCCTCTCTTATATATGGCCGGGGCGAAGGGTAGTAGGCGCTGTAAAGAGCGCGCCTGGAAGGGAGTTTGAGGGGAGGGTCATATATGTTGGGCGCTCATATCTTGACCCTGCTGGCATACTGATAGGGGGTGGCCTGAGCCAAGGGAATAAGGCGAATAGCAGCGCCGGTGGGTTTATAGCAGAGGTATCAGTAGATAAGAGTGATGTCAGGTTGAGGCCGGGGATGAGCGGCAGGGCAAAGATAATGCTTCCTGAGGTCTCTTTTATGACAAGGCTTATTAATAAGGTAAAGACATTCATTGAAATGAGGCTTTTCTGGTAGCAGGAGATGTGGAGAAGGCGGAGGAAATGAAGCAAGGGGAGCAGTAGCGTTATGGCAGAGCTTGTCCCGATGCCCCTTAAAGATGATCTTAAGGTAAGGCGGCAGACCATAAAGGGTGAGGTATATTTTATTGTAAAAGACCCTGAAAAGGACTCCTATTACCGCTTTGACGAGGCGCAGTTTGAGATGCTAAGCCTCTTTGACGGCACGCACTCAATAGAGTGGCTTATAGAGCGTTTTAATGCCTCAAACGATGAGTATGAATTTGATAATGAGACTGCAATAGAGCTTTACTCTTCAGTAAGGGGCTTTGGGCTCATTAAAAAGACAAGGCATGAAGAAAATATTGCCCTTGTTGAGAGGTTAAAGGAGGAGAGGAAGAAGAGGCTCCTTCAAAGAAAGGGCTCGCTCCTTTTTATGCGCTTTAAGCTCGTTGACCCTGACAGGTTTTTTAATCGCATAATCCACAGGATATCCTTTATGTGGGAACCCCATGCAGTAAGGCTCACAATCTTTTTTATGCTCCTTTGCGGTTGTATTGTCCTCTTCTTTAATGACAGGTTTGTTCATGACTTTAAGGCAGTATATCTTGAGGCGCACAAGGGGGTGCTTCACTATCTGGGCATCTGGCTCATTGCCCTTGTTATCATTGCATTTCATGAGTGCGGCCATGGCCTTACATGCAAGAGATTCGGCGGAGAGGTGCATGAGATGGGTTTTCTGCTCCTTGCCTTTCAGCCCTGCCTTTATTGCAATGTAAATGACGCATGGCTATTTGAGAACAAGGCCCATAAGCTCTATGTTGCGCTTGCAGGGGTATATATGGAGCTTCTTATAGGGGCGCTTGGCGTAATCGTCTGGCTCTTTATTGATGTTGACAACCCTATTGGAAGGATTGCATTTGTGGCGATGACCATAGCAACCTCTTATTCGCTTATCCTAAACCTCAACCCCCTTATGAAGTTTGACGGCTACTATATTCTGAGCGACCTTTTAGATGTGCCAAATCTCAGAGTAAACGCCATATCGTGGTTTTCATGGCTCTTAAAGAGGCATGTCTTGAGGCTAAATGCCCCTCCGCCTGTATATCCATCAGAGAGGGAGAGGAGGATATTTACCATCTACGGCGGCCTCATGCTCCTTTACCTTTCAGGCGTGCTTACAGGCGTTGCAGTTCTTGGCTATACAGTAGTGGCGTCCATGTTTGGCTTCTGGGGCATAATGGCGTTCTTTTACCTTGCGCAAAAGGCGCTGAGGAGGATAACCGGTACATGGCCTGAGACATTGAAAAATTGTTTTTATGAGAGGTGCATTATGGGTACAAAAAAATGGCTTACTGCGCTTATGGCCCTGTGCCTTGTCTTTGGAGCAGTATGGATAACGCTGCCTTCAATGGTGGCGTCATCAGGCCATATTGAGATGATGACGCTGCCGATATATGCGCCTGAAAACGGGTTTATTAAGGATGTAGGCTATAATGAGGCAAGGAAGATTGCGGTTAGTAATGATATGCCTATTTTAAAGCTTTATTCTCCAATGTTAAATGATGCCCTGTTTGAGACATCTCAAGAAAAGATGCTCATCAGGCTCTCAATAAAGAAGGCGTTATCTGAAAGGAAGGTATCAGAGGCCCAGAGGCTTAAAAAAGAATTTTTTTTCATAGAGGAAAAGGAGAAGGAGCTTAAAAAACGGCTTAATTCCCTTAATATAAGGCTTCCAGAGGGTATTGATGTAGATAACGTCCTCATAATTGCCTCTCCGCCATATCTTTTGATAAACAGATATGTGAAAAAAGGAGAGCATATCATGGATGTGGCAAGGAGGGGGCTTTGCGAGGTAAAGACATTTATAGACCAGAGGGATATTATGCTAATCAAAGAAGGCGATGAGCTTATTGCCCGTGCCGCTGGAGGGTGGGGCGTTTTTAAGGGCAGGGTCAGCTCCATATCACCTGTGGTCAGAGACGGCATAGAGCAGGGCGTATGGATAAGGGGCACGCTTTTTTCGTGCCCTGATATTGAGGTGGCATCTGATGTAGTTATAAAGGGAAAAAATATGCCTATATGGAGGCATATTGTGAGATATATAAGGAGGATAACAAGGAGTGAGATCTGGATGTAAACATTTAGGGAAGAGCCATATTATGAAAAAGAGCCTGATAAGAGGCGTATATGTATTTCTTTTTAGAATATGCCTTATATTTTTTATCTTCGGAACCGGCCTCTATCCTCATCCCTGTATTGGAGGAGAGGTTGAGGGGGGAATAATAAGGCATGGGGGAGTGGTCTCTCCATTAAAAAGGGCACGGCTTTCCTTTAAGGTATCAGGTGTAGTAAGATCTATTAAAGAGGAGGGAAGTCATATAAAAAGGGGGGAGAGTGTTGCAGCTATTGACTGCGACCGTTATGAGCTTTTATATGAAAATGCAAAGGCGTCTTATGATAGCGCTCTGATATCATTGGAGAATGCGCGACATTCACGAAATAAGACAGAGCGTATGATGAAAGAGAGCATACTTGCCCCGATTGCCTTAAAGGAGGCTGAGTTTTCAGTCGCCTCATCTGAGGCGGCTCTCAGACAGGCAGAGTCAAGGCTTGAGATTAGCCTCCTTGATAAGGAGAATTGCTCTATCGCCGCACCATTTTCCGGAGTTGTCGTAAAAGACTATGTAAGAGAGGGGGAGTATGCAGGAGCTGGGAGCCCGGCCATAGAGATTGCGGATGTAAATGACCTTGAGCTTGTTGTTGACCTTCCAGTGGGGGATGTGGCGAGGCTGAGCGTGGGAAAGAGGCTTGGGGTCTATGC
>JALWQB010000015.1 GCA_026994795.1 Deltaproteobacteria bacterium | reverse complement strand
GCAGGATAGGTTGACTGACGTACCCTATTCTCCTTAAACTCCACTGGAGGCCCCTCAGTTGATGGATGACGGCCAAATGTAATTGCAAGAGGCACAGGCATATTGGGGACTATCCAGTCTATATAAGCGCGTTCAAACTGGACATTTGTACCGCCACTCGTAGCATGGCCGCTGTTAAAGTCCATATAAAAGTCTTGAGGGTCATTATCCCCCCAATTCTTGGTTATAGAAAGCCTTCCATGAAACATAAGGGCTTTGGTAATCTTTGCATCCATATTGAGCCTGAATCTGGATGTCCAGTGATTATCCTTATGGTCTTTTATGCGCATATCAAATCTACTGGTAAAAGGGTTGAAATAACTACCTCTATAATAGAAATTATCTACCCTTGTCCGCACCTCTGCGCCAAAATTAATCCTGTCCTTTATGGTTTTTGTCTCTACTTGATCAAGGGTATCGTAAATCTCATTGATATCCCTTGCTGTTGACTTCTTCTCTTTCTCAAGGGTCTCTACCCTCTGTTGCAGTGCATCTAACCTTTCAAGTATTGCCTTATAGGCATCCTCAGGGATCGTTACCATCCTCTGGGCGAATGCGCTTGCCGTAAACAAGAGAGCGAAAAATATAAAGCTGACTTTAAATAACGACCTTTTCATATTAACCCCCTTAAAATTAAAATTTATTTATAAACATTTATCTTATTAAGAGATAATAATTATTAATAAGGCTAAAAATTTTATTTAGGAATAACAGCGGATGCAGGCTGATCACTATCAGCCGCATGCTCCTTTAATGTTTCTATTATTTGGTTCAGCTCATCTTTGGTTATAGTTTTTGATAAATCCACAGGGTGTCTATGTCTTTTAAAGTATTTTTCCCATACAGAGGCTGACTTATCCGTAGGGCTTATAAAAGGGGCTCCCCCTTTTTTGCTATGGCAGCCCATGCACTTTACTAAAAATAAGTCTGCCCCGCCAGCAAAGACGCTGTTACAGGCTAAGACTATAGCCGCACAGGATAATAAAGATAAAAGTTTTTTCATATTAATACCTCCCTCCCATTAGTTGATTACTTAGGGATAACTGCCGCGGCTGGCTGGTCGCTATCGGCTGCATGGTCTTTTAGGAATTTGACTATCTGTTGAAGGTCGCCCGCGCCTATAGAGCCGGATATATCTACTGGGTGCCTGTTACGCTTAAAATATTTCTCCCAGACCCTTCCAGCCTTATCGGCAGGATTCACAGGAGCAGCCTTCCCTCCCTTTTTATGACATTCCCCGCACTTTGCAATAAACATATCTTTACCGCTACCAAAGGCATAATAAGGGATAGAAAATACCATTGTCCCCGCTGCAATAGACAAAAATATCATTTTAATCCTTTGTATCCTCTGCATCCTCCTCACCCCCTTTCCCTTATATTATTTTAATGATTCTTATATTATTTTATAAGATAAATGAAACCATAGATAATTTTATCCTGTTTTTCAAAAAAGTAAAGCGGTAAATGGCAGACAATCACCTCTGGAACTGGATAATAAGGGCATTAGTAATATAGTCCCTTTGACACATCTCAAATTTTCGTTATATTTTCTCCATGAAGATACATATTTTCACGGGGGGCGCTAATTGCCGCAAAAAGTTTATCCTCAAGTAGATAAGTATATATCAATTATTATCAGGACAAAGGACCGCCCTCATTACTTAAAGAGCGCTGTTAATAGCGTTTTACTTCAAAAAGGCGTCTCAATTGAGATTATCATTATAAATGATGGCGGTGCAGATGTAGGTCATATAGCGCCTCATGCTGGAGGGTCATATAAGGATGCAGGTAATATACGAAGGGTCTTATATATATCCTTTCCTGAGCCTATTGGCAGGACAAGGGCGGCTAATACTGGCATAATCAATGCCACAGGAGATTGGATACTGTTCTTAGATGATGATGACCTGTTAATCCCCACTGCCTTATCAAAGGCTGCCCCATATCTTGACCTTAAAAAGAAACTCCCCATATACGGCCCGACAATTCTGTATGATACAGTAGAAAAGAGGCGTATTAAAAGGATGTTTGAGCCGTTTAATCCTAAAAGGCTCTTTTTTTCCAATTACATACCTATCATATCCATATTGGTCCCTGTTGAGCTGGCTCAAAAGTGTCTGTTTGACGAAGACTTTAATATCTTTGAGGACTGGGACTGGATATACCGTCTCTCTAAGATAACGCACTTTAACCTCATAGATACCCCAATAGCCATATATAGGATATTTGCCAACACATCAATTGTTAAACAGACTGACGAGCATGTATATTATAGAAAATTTTTTTATAAAAAACACCTTGCTGATGTTACGCCAGAGCTGTTAATTTCTATTGAAGAAGAACGCCTTATGTTAAAATGTGAGATTGATGAGCTCAAGAAGGTATTTAAGCAAAGGGATAAGAGGGTTGGAGAGCTTGACTGTGAGGTCAAGGCATTAAGGGAGGTCTTGCAGCGAAAGGATGCAAGGCTTGGGGAATTAGTTTGTGAGGTCAAGGACTTAAGAGAGGTTTTAAGGGAAAAGGATGCAAGACTCGGGGAATTAGACTGTGAGGTCAAGGAGTTAAGGGAGGTCTTGCGGCAAAAAGATGCAAGGCTCGGGGAGCTTGACTGGGAGGTTAATGACCTGAAAGAGGTGCTTAAAGGCCGAGAAGTGATGATTAAAGAGCGTGATGGGATGATTATTGAACGGGACAATATAATCAGAGAGCGTGATAAGATGATTGTTGACCTACAGAAAAGGCAAGAAGCTAATAAAACTACATTAGATGAATTGAAAAGGGAGCTTGAAAAAAAGAATGCCATTCTTGAGAGGCTTTTATTTGTAAAAAAGAACTTTTCCATAGAGCAAGAGGCATTTTTTTCCAGTAAACGGCATTTTTTAATAAAGAGGTCAGATGATGGCTATGGAATATGGGTTGATGATTTTGTCTTGGGCGTAATAGAGAGGCTTTGCGGTCTGCATAAGGATTTTGACAGCGTTCTTGAGGCCATTGACAGGGACACTCCCGATGAAGTCGGCCCATTGTGTAGAGAGGTCTTATTCAAGGAGCGTTTTTTGATTATGGAGAGGGTTTTTGAAGATATATGAAGATAGCAATTGTAATATGTCTTTTTGGCAGAGAAGAGCTCTCTTCCGGCGCTGTCAGGATTGCCCATAATCTGGCCCTTAACCTTTGCAAGACCCATAGGGTGCATATTTTTTCTGGGGTTCGTTTTGTTGACCTGCGCTCTTCACTGGATAGGGTAAAATATGATGATGGCATAGACTGGTGGCGTTTTTCAATAAATGGTTTTTTAGACCCTTTTAAGGAAGAAAATTACAATAATCCCCTATGTGAGCGGTTTTTTAAAGAGTTTTTGCATAATATTAAGCCTGATATAATCCATTTTCATGCAATACAGGGATTGGGAGCAAACCTTGTAAGGCTTTCTAAGGAGTATGGCATCCCTTCAATAGTGCATGTGCATGACTGGTGGTGGTTTTGCCCGTGTCTTTTTTTAACTCGTCCTGATGGCATACTCTGTAATATGGATGATGTCCCGAGCTCCTGCAATTGCGTTGAAAACGCCTTCCTGAAAAGACGGTATAGCTACTTAATGGAGACCTTTTCAATGATTGATTTAAGGCTCTTTGTGTCTAAATACATATATGATTATTATCTCAATCACGGCCATATTGGCCCTATGAAAGGCCATTGCCGCAATGCGCATATATTAGAAAACCCGATAAGCCCTATAGCCCTTTCCTCCCCTTGCCATCCTGTAAGTATTCCCTTTTTCAGGAGACGGGGTATAAGGTTTTCATATTTTGGGGGAGACAATATCCATAAGGGCATAACTGTCTTAAAAGAGGCATGTTCAAGGCTTAAAGGCGATTTTCAGATGTTTTATTATGGATTGAGGGATACCATGCCAGCATTGTGGGATGGCTTTAAAGAGGCAGTTATGATGAGGCTTAAAGATGGGCAAAGGGAGTTTTTTAGGCCCAAATTCTCCCATTCAGAGCTGCCGCGCATATTGCGCGATACGGATGTCGTTATTGTGCCGTCCGTTATGCTGGAGTCATTTAATCTGGTGGCAAGGGAGGCATTAACAGCAGGCATACCAGTCATAGCGTCAAGGTCCGGCGGGCCAGAGACTGTTGTAAGGGATGGCTGTAATGGCTGGCTATTTCCAAGGGGTGATGCAGGGGCGCTTGTCAGCATTATGCAAAGGCTTATTGATAACCCCTCTATGGTTGTCAAGGCCAGAGAATATATAGAGAAAAACCCAATTTCGTATATGAGCTGGGGGGATTATACAAAGAAGATTTTGACTATATATGAGGATATGGCTTATGGACAGTAATACCCCATTAGTATCTGTTATTGTTGTAAATTTTAATGGCAAACATCACTTGAGGGAGTGTTTTGATTCCATTGGGAGCCAGACATGGGGCGCAATAGAGACAATATGCGTAGATAATGCCTCTTCTGACGGTTCCTGCGAATTCATAAGGAGGCAATACCCTGATGTAAGGCTTATAGAGAATTCTTCTAATAAGGGCTTTTGCGGAGGCAATAATGACGGGATAAGGATAGCAAATGGGGAGTATATATTTTTATTGAATAATGATACGGTATTAGAAAGGGATTGCATAGAGACCCTTGTGCGCTTTATGATGGATGCCCCGAGTGAGTGTATTGGCGCATTTCCAATGGTATATTTTTATTATGCCCCGATGTTTATAAATAGCGCAGGGGTGATGTGGAATTATCAAAGCCTGTGGCGGGATTTCAGGATTGGCCTTGTAAGGACTGGGTATTTTAAGGGGCCTCAAAAGGTTTTTGGGGCGATGTTTATAGCAGTAATGTTGAGACGGCAGACTTTTCAGGAAATTGGCCTGTTTGATCAGGCTATGTTTACCTATGGAGAAGATTTTGATGTGTGCTATAGGGCAAACGCAATGGGATATTGCTTTTATCTTGTCCCTGATGCAAGGCTCTCTCATAAGTTCAGGGCATCATCCAATGAAAAGGCCGACCCCTTGTGGTCATACTATCTATACCTTCGCAACTATTTATATATGCTGCTTAAAAATCTCTCCCTTAAAGAGTTATGGTCAGTAAGGGGATATATTCACGAGCTTTATTTTTCAAATATCAGGTGGGCATATCAGAACAGGGAGTGGAAGAGGCTGTGGGTGGCTGTTAAGGTCGTAATTGGGCTTATAAGGCGCATAAAAGACATTATAAAATGGCGGGCAGTTATGGCCCAAAGGCGCAAGGCGCAAGATTTTGCTTTTTGGGACTTTGAGAGGCGAGAGCCGCACAATATATTTTATTATTGTAATCACCCTGTGCTCAGCGAGTTGAGCCTTAAGACCTCATTGTATGGCTCACAAGAATATGTCATTGATAATCAGATAGTTAAGACATAGGCTCTATGCTCTGTACTATATACCAAGCCCTATATTGTAAAAGGCTTATAGGAGCTTAAAGATTTACTGAGGTTCAGCAAGAGGTCTTACCTTTTTTGTCAGTATATAACCCCTTACGCCCTTAAAAAGCTCTATCTGCGTCCAGTTGCCCTCCTGACCTATAAGGTCAAATGGCACCCCCGGCCTTATATAGCCCAATATGTCGGCATCTTTTGCCTTTTCATAAAATATTTCATTCATCCCTTTTAATATAGGGGCGTAGTTGCGCCAGCTTTCATCCCATAATACCTCTTCAAGCCCCTTTAAAAGCCCCTTAGATACGGCGTTATCCTGTATTATTGAGCCCTCCCTCCTTGCCTTTACGGTAAGCCTCGTCATTTTAGGGCTTACTGCCTCAAACTCTGTATGTATTAACATATCATTGCTTCTTCCATCAATACCGCCAGTGCCCCCCATGCAAAAGACCTTTTCAATAGTAAAGCCCGCCCTTTTCATCGTAACTATCATTGCCTTTTCAACAGTTAATATGTCCTTATTAACTGCCCATTCCTTGCCGGCTATAATCTCCTTTATTTCCTTTAAGCCAGTGGGGATAACGCTTATGGCAGAACACCCCCAGAGAAGGGCAATGAGGGTTGCTATAAAAAGAGGGATTATGCAATTATGTTTATGGAAGCTATAATTATAATATGCCCTGTATTGCCTACACAAGCCTTGAAAGTATTTCATTTGATACCCTAAGCCCCCTCTTGGTAAGGTTCACAAGGTCATTGCCATCGTATCGTAACAGCCCTGCGTCAATTAATTCAATAATTATATTACCATAATAAGAAAACATGTCTATGCCGTACCTATCTTTTAGCTGCTTTTGAGAGACCCCCCTTATTTTCCGCAATCCAATGACGACAGTCTCCCTAAAAGATGCCTCAACTGAAAGCGTCTCAGCCCATTGCTCCCCTAATGCCTCACCCCTCATATACGCTGCTATATCCCTTGCGTTCTGCCAGCGGCGGGGCGGGATATAAGAGACTGCTGATGGCCCTATGCCAAGATATGGCCTGTTTTCCCAGTAGCTGATATTGTGCGCGCATTCATGGGATGGGCGTGAAAAATTAGATATTTCATACTGATAAATGCCCTTACTCTTCAGAAAGCCTTTTATTAATTGCGCCATCTCTATAAGAGTATCGTCATCAAGGGGCTGGATTAGCCCTTTTTGTCTCATGCTAAAAAAAGGCGTATGAGGCTCATAGCTCAACTCATACCATGATACATGCTGTATTCGGGGCATTATATCCTCTAATACGCAAAGGGTATTATTGAGGTCAGATAGCGTTTGAGATGGCCAGCCGTATATGAGGTCTATGGCAATTGAGGCTATGTTGGCCTCCCCTGCCATAATGATGGTATTTATGGCGTCATCAGGGATATGGGGGCGCTGTAGCGCCAGAAGCCCCTTGTGGATGAGCTCTTGCGCCCCTATGCTCACCCTTGTTACGCCAATCTTATTAAGGCGTTTAAATAATGATAGAGAGCTTGATTCAGGATTGCATTCAACAGTAATCTCCCTTATATGGGATGCCCCCTCCTTATAGAGCCTGTATTTTACCTCTTCTATAAGCCTTGATAGCTCAGATATTGAAAATACAGTGGGAGTGCCTCCCCCTATGTATATTGTAGGGTTATTAGAAGGGACTATCCCCTGAGATATAAGGGCAGTTAGCCGTTTGTCAAACTCAGACAATGCAGCATTGACATATAGTTTATCAAGGGTAATGTCTTTGTAAGGTATGCTGAAAAAATCACAATAAGGACACTTGGCCTTACAGAAGGGGATATGGATATAAAATCCCTCTATTTTATTGGGAATAACATGCCTCAATTCTATATATGGCCTTATAGCTACATTAAAACCCTTGTTGAAAGCTCGCAATAAAGCCCTTTTTCAGGGCTGAATTCATCAGGACAGTTGTCTCTCAGAAATTCTATGAGCCTCTTGCGAATAGAGATTGCGGTTGTTTCTTGAAGGATATCATCTACTAATCCCTTGCATAGAGATTGAGAGACGCCCCTTATCATCTTTTTTATCCTCGGGACCATAATTGCGTTCATGCTCAGCTCATCTACCTCAAGCCCTATGAGCACTGGTATATAAATGGGCTCGCCTGCCATTTCGCCGCACACGCCCACCTCAATATCTGCCTTGTGCCCTGCCTTAATTACCTGTTTTAACATCCTGATTATGGCGGGATGGAGCGGCTCATAGAGGTGCGCAACCCTCTCATTGACCCTATCAATTGCAAGGGAGTACTGGATGAGGTCATTAGTGCCTATGCTGAAAAAATCCACCTCTTTTGCCAGCGCATCCGCCATCATTACAGCAGTTGGCACCTCTATCATTATGCCAATCTTGATTGCCTCATCAAACGGCATCCCCTGAGTTAAAAGCTCCTCTTTTACCTCGTCAATCGCCTGTTTCGCCTTTACAATCTCGGTCTTTCCAGAGATAAGCGGGAAGAGGATTCGGACATTTCCATAGGCGCTTGCCCTGAGTATTGCCCGTAACTGGGTCTTAAATAGCCCTGGTTCTTTTAAACATAGCCTTATTGCCCTTAGCCCAAGCGCGGGGTTCATCTCCTCGCAAAACGGCATGGAAGATACAAACTTGTCTCCGCCAATATCAAGTGTCCTTATAGTTACGGGGTTAGGATATACGCCCTTTACAATCTTAATATAGGTATCAAAAAGCTCTTCCTCTTCTGGAAGCCCTTTTTTAGAGAGGTATAAGAACTCTGTTCTCAAGAGCCCGATACCCTCCGCCCCATAACTGAGCACTGTCGGGGTCTCTTCCACCATCTCAATATTGGCCTTTATCGTAACCTTTATTCCATCAGAGGTTATTGCCGGCAGGTGGCTCGTGTTGATAATATCACTGCTGTATTGTCTGAAATCCCTTTGTTTTTCTTTATAACTTTCAATAATTACCTTGTCTTCAGTAGTTAGCACCTCTCCGCACAGGCCATCAACTATTATCGTATCTCCATCAGTAACCTCTTTCAGTATCCCCTTAACGCCAACTATTGCAGGTATCCCCAGTGAGCGCGCCACTATTGCAGTATGGGAGGTCCTGCTCCCCTTTTCAGTAACAAATCCAAGTATGATATTGGGATTAAACTGGATTGTATCAGAGGGAGACAGGTCATTGGCAACTATTATTGATGGCGTAGAAAGGGGCTTTTCATCATCTTTTCCAATGCCATGAAGTCCTATATAGACCCGTTTTATTACTCCCTCTACATCAGAAAAGCGTTCCCTTATAAAGTCGTCTTTTATCTTACAAAAGGCATTTTTTATCTTGTCTAATACCTTTGAGAGCGCCCACTCCGCATTTATCTTTTGCGTCTCTATTATTCTCAGGGTCTCATCATATATCATGTTATCCCTGAGCATCATAAGGTGGGCGGTAAATATGGCGGCATGTTCCTTTAACTCCTGCGGTATATCATTTAAAAGCGCCTTAAGCCCTGCCTCAACCTGCGATACAGCATCCTTAAACCGTTCCTTTTCCGCCTCTACCTCACTGTTTAGTATGTGTCTTTTAGGGGCGTCAAATCTGCCCGGCAAAAATATCTTCACCCTTCCAATGGCAATTCCAGGAGAGACCTGAACCCCCTTAAATATCTTTGTCTTTCCCAAGTTGTTCATCAATCAAGCTCTCCAAACCTGTTTTCTACCAAACTGCAAAGGGCATTTACCGCCTCGCTTTCATCCTTGCCATCAGCCTTTACAGTCAAATAAGTGCCCTTAGGACATGCAAGCATCAAGA
>JALWQB010000014.1 GCA_026994795.1 Deltaproteobacteria bacterium | reverse complement strand
TAAGGCAATATCATTGCCTTCAACTATTTATTACAGAAATTTGAGGTTGCAACAGACTAATTTTTGTGTGTAATATCAAAAAAAGGAAGACTGCCGTCCCGCTTATGGCGGGGCGGCTTCGTCCAACGAATAAGGTTAGACTGTGAGGGCGAAAGTAAGCGATCGAATCACAATCTGAACCGTCTCGTATCCCTCCTATATCTTTATCTCCTTAAAAGCAGCCTTGATATAATAATGCCTATCTCATACAATACATATAATGGAATACCCATCAGGGCCATGTTAAACACATCAGGGGTTGGGGTAAGGGCTGCTGCTGCTACTGCCACCAGCAATATGGCGTATTTTCTATAGCGCAAAAAGACATCAGGCGTTAAAAGCCCTGTCTTTGTAACTATAACCATTATAACTGGAAGCTCAAATATAATGCCAAAGCCTATGAGAAAAAGTCCCGTAAAGCTGACAAATCTCTCCACTGAGATAATTGGTCTCAGCGTATCAGAACCGAATTGCAGCAAAAAATTTACTCCAAATGGCAGAGTTATAAAGAAACAAAAGAAAAAACCCGTAAAAAATAAAAACAGGCCAGATAGCATAACAAGGACAGAAAATCTAAGGCTCAATCCAAAGGCATGTCTTATCGCCTGAGACAACCTGAATAACAGCCAAGGGGATAAGATGACAAGGCTTAACATAGAAGAAAGCTTTATAAGCGCAACAACAGGCTCAAAGACCCCGTAATATGCAAGGCGCTCATTGAGGTATGCCTGCATAAAATTAAGGATATCAGGCGCATAGATAAAAATAATAAAGGTGAGAATAAGAAATGCGCATAACCCTTCAACAAAAAATTTTCTGAGATAAAAGAGGGCGCTTAAAAGCCTTTCCATCTATTAAGTTAAGCCTCTTTCAGATAAGAGACTGCATTTTTAAATACCGCTATCCCTGCCCCATCCTCAGGAAGGGACGGTATCCTCTTCCAGCGTGGATGATTTGTCTTATGAAGATATGCCTCAGGATGAGGCATAAGCCCCAATATCCTGCCTGTTGGGTCAGTAATCCCTGCAATCGCATCAAAAGAGCCATTTGGGTTAAGGGGATATTTCATAGTAGGCTCTCCTGTTAAAGGGTCTATATATTGAAAGGCGACTAAATTATTATCCTTTATCCTATTGAGAATATCCATAGAGGCTGTAACGAATTTACCCTCTCCATGCCTTATTGGCATCTCAATATTATCAATACCCCTTGTAAATATGCAGGGAGAGTGAGGATTGGCCCTTAGGGTTACCCACCTGTCTTCAAACCTTCCTGAGTCATTATAGGTAAGGCTTACGCACCTTTTAGTATAGTCTCCATCTATTGCAGGGAGGAGCCCTGTTTTTACCAGTAGCTGAAAACCATTGCAAATACCGAGTATAATACCTCCTCTTTCAAAAAAGGCCTGTATTTCATCAATGAGCCTATTGTTTGTCCCCTGTATCTTTTTATACTTTAACCTGTGCGCCCCTGCCTGAGCCGCTCCAAGATTATCTCCATCAAGAAACCCGCCAGGGAGATTCAAAAATTGATAATCCTTAAGGGTTACGCTACCGTCTAAAAGGTCGCTTAGGTGCACAATATCCACTGTATCGCACTTAGCAAGCCTTGCCGCATGGGCCATCTCACGCTCGCAGTTTGTCCCGTAACCAGTTATTACAATTGCCCTTACCTTTACTCTCATGCCTGACATAATAAGCCCCCTAACTCCTTTTATAGCCCCAATTAGCTATTATCTTTAATATAAATGCCCCAGTATCTGTCATGTCCTGAAGGGCTATTCTTTCATCCACTGTATGGACATTCTCCATGCCTATTCCAATAAGCGCCATATCTATGCCCTTGCCGCACAAGATATTGGCATCGCTTCCACCGCCCGTATCCTGTAGGGTTAATGACCTTTTAAGGTCTTTGCAGGCATTCTCCGCAGCCTTTATAAGGGGATGATCATCACTTATGTTAAGTAATGGATAATCATTTATGACCTCTGTCTGAATGACAGGCCTTATTCCATCTTGACTATATTTATGGCGGTTTAAAGAGTGAAAGGCGCCCAATATGTCATCAAGGCATTTTTTAAGCCTTTCTTCACTGTGACTCCTTGCCTCTCCCTCAACAATAACCTCATCTGGTACAATATTAGTTGCTGTCCCCCCCCTTATCAATCCTATATTTGAAGTAGTAATCTCATCTATTCTTCCAACAGAAAGGCTATTAATCGCCTTTGAGGCAAGGCTTATGGCATTCAGCCCCTTTTCAGGCTCAATGCCTGCATGCGCCCCCTTTCCTTTGACTATTATCTTAAACTTTATTCCAGCAGGAGCCCTGTTTATAAGATTAAATGTCCCCGTAGCGTCAAGCGCATAACCTGCGCTTGCCTCCAAAAGCCCCACATCAAGGGCCTTTGCCCCAAGAAGGCCAATCTCTTCACATACTGTAAACAAGAATTCAAGTGGAGGGAAGTTGTTATATGGGGCATCCCCCTTTGCTGAGCCACTGTTATAAAACTCTTTTAAACACCTGCCTACCTCAATCAAAATAGCGCAGGCAGCCTTGTCATCTCCGCCAAGCACTGTATCCCCTTCAGAAAAAAATATGCCGTCTTTAAAACAACACCTTACGCCCCTTGCCGGAGTTACAGTATCCATGTGGGCATTAAATAAGAGTGTCGATAATTCAGGGTTTCCAGGTATTTTTACAATAAGATTATTGGCGTTTGAATGTGTAATTTCCTGCGAACTATCCTCTATTACCGTAAAGCCGAGCTCATCCTTAAAGACCTTTTTTAAATACCAGCAAACCTCCTCTTCATGACGAGAAGGGCTCTCAATATTAACAAGCTCAATAAAGGTCTCTTTAAGCCTCTCTTTATTTATTATCAGTGTATCCATAACCTTCATCTATGATATATTAGTATTTCATTACATAGCCTGTTGTCAACAAATAAAGTTGTCCGCTTTTTAAAACAAATAAATCCTGCACGGCAATTGGATATGCTCATCAATCTTTATCTAAAGGGCTTACCACACCCAGTATGTTCTTTTTTGCAACATGGGTATATATCATGGTGGTCTGCACATTTTTGTGCCCTAATAACTGCTGAACCGTCCTTATATCATAGCCTTCCTCAATAAGATGAGTTGCAAAACTGTGGCGCAGAGAGTGTATAGATGCGTTTTTCATAATTCCCGCAGCCTTTACGGCATGTTTAAATGCCCTCTGGACCCCTGTAGGATTCAGATGGTGACGCCTTATAATGGTCTCTTCAGGATCAACTGAAAGCTTTGGAGAAGGAAATATCCAAAACCATCCCCACTCTTTCCCTGCATTGGGATACTTACGATTCAAAGCGCCAGGGAGCTTTACTCCGGGAATACCTGCTTTACGATCCCTTTCATAGAGTTTTTTAACGCCTTCAAGGTGTTTTTTGAGTTCAGGAATGAGTTTTTGGGGCAGTATGGTTACTCTATCTTTCCCGCCTTTTCCCTCTCTTATTGTCAATGTCTGTCTTTTTTCATCAATATCTTTAACTCTTAGCCTCAAGGCCTCGTTTAACCTAAGTCCCCCTCCATACACTATCTTTGCTATCAACTGATGTACTCCATTAAGATGGCTAAAAACAGCAATTACCTCTTCCTTGGTAAATACTACAGGCAGCCGCCTTCTTTCTTTGGCCCGAACAGCCTCTATATATGGTGTAATTTCCTTTTTAATGACATGCCTGAAGAGAAAGACCAAGGCATTTAGGGCCTGATTCTGTGTTGAAGAAGCCACCTTTTTCTCCACAGCAAGATGCGTAAGAAACTCTTGCAAATCCACTCCATCTACAAGGTCTTTTTCCTTATTGACGAACTTTTTGAAGCGTTTAATCCATCCCACATAGGCTTGTTCCGTCCGATAGGACATATGTCTTAAACGGATATTTTTAATTATCTCTTGTTCAACCTCATACCAACCCGCCTCTATCTCTGCATTTGACTTCGTCTTTAAGGTATTTTTTCTAACAAAAAAATTGTATAACTTTATGGCCTCACCCGCCTGTCTAAGCTGCCAGTCCTCTACTGCCTTTGCCAGATCTTTCAAATAAATTTCAGCTTTTTTTCTTGAAATAAGCTCCCCATGGGCTAAATCAAATACATCTAATGCCCTACAAACCCACCTAATATAGTGAGAGACCCTCTTAGAAGGTATATCTGCAGTTTTTAAAAATTCCGCAAAGTCTTTCATTATACTGTCAGGCATAATATCCTCTACTATATATTGTTCACCTAACTCCTGCAATTGGCGAATTTTCCCAAGATTCGAGGCGTGAGGGGCGCAGAGGCGCTTAGGCGCTTCAAGCCCCGAACAACAAGGAAGATTGGGTAAAATCGCCAATCCCAAAGGGCGGCAAAAGGGGGAAAATTCCCCTTACAGTAAAAGTGAAATTATCAGGACTGGATGTGTCGGCTTAAAAGGTTCTAAATAAAACTATCTTGAACTAAAAGGTATGCCCTTTGTGCCCATGTTGCCTGCCTTGTTTCTTCCCGTTAGGCTTTCGTAAACTTCGCACCTGAGGCTTATTCAAACCATCGATAGAGGGTGGTTTGTTGCGGCTGTTCTTCTTGGCTAATTGAACCTCCAAGCCCTCTACACGCTTCACAATCTGACCGATCGTCTGTTCAAACAAGGACACCACAGCCTTCTCGCTTTCTATGTAGGCTTGGTGAATCTCTTCTCGTGTCGGCATTATAATTTTAGTCATGGGGTTATTATTACACATTTGTTCTTTGTTGACAACACACAGATCGCAAAATATAGATAGGCTGATGAGGTGGACCCCAATGTCAAGACAAAAAATGAGTTTTTTTTAAGGTGGATCATTAGCATCCTCATTATTGCAATATTCAAAATAAACTTCTGCAGGAGTTTTATATCCAAGAGCTTCATGAAGACGCTCTTTGTTATAAAATCTAAAATACCTACCTATATTTTCCTTTGCCTCTTTGACTGTTTCATAACTGTGAATATAGACCTCCTCATATTTCAAACTCCTCCATCTAAAGTGATCATTCAAGCTCTCATTAAAACCAGACAATTTATTTGGCCCCTAATAATCCACCTTGTTACTCTGTCCAGTTTTTGGGGTCCACTATAGGCTTGCGGTTTTTAGGTATCCAACGTTGACGGGGGCCTGGAATTCCTCTTTTATTCCTTGACATTTTTATAATGCCGGTGTAATAAGCCCTATTCCTATTCCTCCTTGCAGGCTAATTACATAAACCCATTTAAAAGAAGGGTTAATATGCCTGCCGTGGAGTAAAATTAGACCATAAGGAGGCATTTATGGACACAGATTGTCGTTATTATGAGACGTTCTTTCTTATCCATCCTGAGACAAATGAAGATGCGCGTAGCGAGCTTCATGAAAAGCTAAAGGCCATTATTAAAGAGCATGGCGGCGAGGTCGTTAAGGTTGACCCCTGGCCATTGAGGCAGCTTGCTTATAAGGTGCAAAAGCAGGCAAAGGGCTTTTATGTCTTAATGGAATATAGCGCTAAAGGTGAGGCAATTGAGGAGCTTACGAGAAACTTAAGGATTGATGAAAGGGTAATGAAGTTTATTACGGTAAAAAAGGGGAAGGACTGGAGCCCTGATACCAGTTCTTTATCTGAATAAGGGGGAGAGACATGGTAGAGACTACACGACAGACGTCACATTCACAACAGATGCGGCCAAAGAGGATATATGTAAGGAGAAAGGTATGCCGTTTTTGCGCGGATAAGGATTTAAAAATAGATTATAAAGACGATATACTTTTAAAGCAGTTCATAACGGAAAGGGGAAAGATACTCCCACGCAGGGTTACGGGCACATGCGCCAGGCATCAAAGGCGTCTTACTGTTGCCATTAAGCAGGCAAGGATAATGGCCCTTTTGCCCTTTACCTCTGGGCACGTTTTGGAAAGCGAGTAAGCAGGAGGGGATAAGGCTATGGAAGTCATATTAAGAGAAAGCATAGAGACACTGGGAAATGCGGGTGACATTGTAAAGGTAAGGCCGGGATACGCAAGAAATTACCTTATACCGAAGGGGAAGGCTATACTGGCTGATAAGAAAAATATAAAGGCTATTGAGCGGCAGCGCTCAAAGATACTTGAGATAGCGGCGAAGATGAGGGAGGAGGCAGACGCCCTCAGGATAAAGCTGGAAGAGCTTTCCCTTGAGATACCTGTAAGGGTTGGAGAAGAAGAGAAGCTGTATGGCTCTGTTACCAGTATGGATATAGCAAAGGCAATCTCTCAGAAGGGCTATGAGATAGAGAGGAAGAAGATTGCGTTGTCAGAGCCGATAAAGGCGTTAGGCTCTTATGAGGTAAAAATAAGGCTCAATCCTGAGGTAACTGCCAAGGTAACAGTCAATGTAGTGCCGATGGAATAATCATTATGTCGCTGCATTCCAAGATAAGCTCAATATGCTATAATAAAGTAATAAAATGCCAATAAACACCTCCCATGTCCCCCAAGATAGCCCCTTAACCCCTGTTACGCTGAGGATACCTCCGCAGAATATAGAGGCTGAAAGGACGCTTCTTGGGGGGCTTTTAATGGAGGATGGGGCCCTTTTAAAGGTTGTAGAGTTATTAGAGCCTGACTTCTTCTATAAAGAGGCTCATAAAATAATATATTCCGCCATCTTAGAGCTTTTTGATAAAAACGAGCCTTACGACCTTGTTACTGTTCATAATCATTTAAAGTCCAGCGGGCTTTCTGATAAGGTTGGAGGAGCTGCCTATCTTGCCGAGCTTACTGATATACTCCCACTTGGATCAAATATAGTCAATTATGCAAAGATTATAAGAGACAAGGCAATTTTGCGCAATCTTATTGAAAAGAGCGCCGATATATTGAATAGGTGCTTTGATGAGGCAGGGGATGTTGACGAGCTGTTGGAGCGGGCGGAAACAAGTATTTTTGAGGTAACTCAGACAAAGATAAAGCAGAGCTTTTCCCATGTATCTACAGTGCTTATTGACACCATTAAAAAGGTGGAAAGCCTATATGAGAGAAAGGAGCTGATAACAGGGGTTCCCACTGGTTTTACTGACCTTGATAAGATTACGGCAGGGCTTCAGCCGTCTGACCTCATCATTATTGCAGGGCGACCGAGCATGGGAAAGACCGCCCTTGCCTTAAATATAGCCAAACATGCAGCTGCGTATGAAGATGTGCCTGTCGCCATATTCTCTCTTGAGATGGCGAGCGAACAGCTTGTATTAAGGATGCTTTCTGCTGAGGCAAAGGTTGATGCCCATGAACTGAGGACAGGCTTTTTACAGGACAATGATTGGCCACGCCTTACTGAGGCGGCGGATACGTTATCTCAGGCCCCTATTTTAATTGATGAGACGCCTGCTATTACTATTACGGAGATGAGGGCAAAGGCAAGGAGGCTCAAGATGGAGGCAGGGCTTGGTCTTGTAGTGGTGGATTATCTGCAGCTTATGCGTTCAAGAAATACGACTGAGAGGCGGGAGCAGGAGATAAGCGAGATAAGCAGGTCATTAAAGGCAATGGCAAAGGAGCTTCAGGTGCCGGTAGTGGCCCTCAGCCAGTTGAACAGAAATGTTGAATCGCGCCCCAATAAACGCCCGCAACTTGCCGATCTCAGAGAATCAGGGGCGATAGAGCAAGATGCTGACCTGATAATGTTTATATACAGAGATGAGGTCTATAATCATTCAGATGACAACCCCAATAAGGGAAAGGCGGAGATCAATGTTGCCAAACAGAGAAATGGCCCAATAGGCACTGTAACCTTATCCTTTATCTCTAAATACTCTTCTTTTGAAAATCTGGCGAGACAACAACCTGATGAAGATTTTTAAGGCAGTTTGGATAGCTCACCGTAGGCGTTTTAACAGAATTACGGATCAAATAAAATCAGTATGATAACATATAATGAGGGCGGCTGAATAGTTACATTACGGATAGATTATCTTTTGGGCCATATTCAATGCCTCTAATATCTCAAACATATTTGATATATTCCCGACTGCCAGCCTGTCGCCCAGATTATAGAAATTAAGACAAGAGCCGCATACAAGCATTCTTACGCCCTGTTTTTCAAACTGCTGCAATACATCAATGACCGATGAGCCTTTTACTGTCAAAAAAACGCCCTTATTGTAAAATATCATAACCTCCGGTATAGGCCTAATCTCTATAAGGGTATGACAAAAGGCATCTATAAGGGTAGTCCCAAGTGAATTATCGCCCTTTCCCATAACATCAGAGGCAAATACTATGGCTGTTGAAATGGATTGATGCTTTGGGGATATATCACACATAATTTTAATATCATCCCCCTCTCCCTTATATGCCTTATCGCTCTTTGAACCCCCGGTCTTTATAATTGTTATCTTAAAAGACTGCTTATTATTATCGGCATCGCCATCATTACCGACATCGCTTCTGCCACCTTCTATCTCCAATTCATAGCCTTGACTCTCAGCAAATCTCTTTACATTTTCTTTAGATGCCTCATTATCTACCAGTACAATCAACCTTATATCAGCGTCTATGGAATTAAGGGTATTTTTAGTCATTATCACAGGCTGAGGACAGACAAGACCCCTGCAGTCAAGTATCTTTTCTTTCATGTAATGCTCCTCTCTATATAAAGATATTTAATCCTAAATCCTGCACGGCAAAAGGGGGCAAATTTATTTTTAAGATAGCTATAAAATAGCTATAGTGAAAGAGGAAGCCTTTCATCAGCCTCTTTTATAAGTTTTTTGATAGAAAAGACGTCTTCTGCCTGTAATAGTGAGTTATAAAAGCCTTCTGTCTTTAGAAGACGCGATATCCTTGAAAGTATCTTGAGATACGATATTGAGGCTGCATCCGGGGCAATAAGCAAGAATATTATATGCACTGGCATACTATCTATTGCGTCAAACGGCACCCCTGACTTGCTCCTTGCGAAAATGACTATAAGCCTATCAATACCCTTAACCTTTCCGTGAGGTATAGCAATGCCGCCGCCTATGCCAGTGCTCCCCAGAAGCTCTCTCTCCTTCAATATGCCAAGAATATACTCTGCCTCTACGCCACCGGAGACAGAAGAGGTCTTTTCTGCCAGAATATAAAGGGCCTCATCCTTTGAGGATGGCGAAAAGTCATCAATTATGCAATTATCACACAAAAATTGGGTTATAAACATAAAAAATATATATTACCTGATAAAGATTCCAATAAAAAATATTATGGGCAGTC
>JALWQB010000013.1 GCA_026994795.1 Deltaproteobacteria bacterium | reverse complement strand
CCTGTCATTTCAAGAGGCCGATTACTGTCTCTACAAAGGAACGAAAACCGGGATTAAAGATAGTAAACCCCGCAAGCATGATGCCTATTCCTACCTTGAGGATGATTCTTACTTCCTTCATGTCGCTTCTTAGGGCCTCTAACTCTTCTTTGGTGGCAGTGTGTTTTAGAGCCTCATCTAAACGAGCAATATCGGCTTTAGTTGCAAGTTCGTTTATTAGCTCTTCTTTGATTTCAGCCTTAAGTATTACCTTCTGTTCTTTGGCTTTAGTCTGAACAGCGCAAAGGGATTGTTCAATGGCCTTTACGACCTTCTCTGCCCTCTCATTGTCAGGAACTGCCTCCTCAATGGCCTTTATGACATCATAAGGAATAGAAACAGCCATGATATTTACCCCTGAAGTTTATCTGTCTCTCTCATCAGCCTGAAAGCATCCTTGATATTCTCTTCAAGCTCTTCTGGGGTCTTCCCCATAGAAAAGACATCAGGCCACTCTTTTAACCTGCCGACAAGCCATTCTCCATCTTGCCAGTAAAGCAAGGTTGCCTTTTGGGATGCAATGTCCATATATTAACTTACTCCCTAAAGTATTAAGGCTATTTCATCCAATAAGGGGATGAGCGCCTTGCTGTTCATCCCTAAATAGCAGGTCTCGGCAATATCATCCCACCACTCAAGCTCGCTCTCCCACCATTTTTGCCAAAGCCAATGTGCAGTATAGGGCAGATGGGGGAGCTTCGGGTATCATAGTTGCTCCCCCTTCGGGTATAATGGATTGATTTGGGTATCATAAGCTGATTCACTGCAACTTAAATCGCTCCTCAAATTCTTTTTGGCTTTGCGGCATTCTAACAGTTAATTCACTGTATCGCTCTATTTCTTTAATGTCCTTTAAAATATTTTGGTCGATTCTAAGCTTCTCCATTCCTCACCACCTTACATCCTTCTTTGCCTCAACCATGGGGTCTTGAGGTAACTCCATCTCATTGTATATTTTTTAATTTACTAAGCGGTGCATTTTCTCCAAAATCGCTGACTATAGGCGCAATATACATTGTCTATCTGCTCTACTGCTGCTTTCCTATAAATAACTGCTGATTTAGGTTTTGCGGAAATCCTTAATAGCGATATAATCGCTGCAAGCAATATCATTATAGGGAAAAATACTACCCGCAAAACAAAAGTGTCTCTGCGTATAATTCTGTGCATGATAGAAAAATATTCACCAGCTATCTGACAATATTTTTGATTGTCTGTTCTTTTAAGGTTCTTTATTATCCGCTCAATCCTTGCGTGCATTTCTTTGTCCTTATGAAGCTGAAAAACATATCTTAAAAAATCTGTAACCTTAAATGCGCCAATGGCAAATATTGAAGAATTAATTAAATGTAAAAGCGTAATATACTCTTCTGAATGTTCATTTAATTCTCCAGACATAGCCAACATTGACAATTCATCTCTTAACTTATATAGCTTAAAGCGGTCTCTGTTCCTAATAGCTGGTTGCAGATATGAATGATTTAAAAATATTATCAACCATAATGCCAATATAGTTATAGTAATATTAAATACTATCACTATCATCTGTCTCCCCCTTGCTTTTAGTCATGGCGTCAGAAACAACATCAAAGCCCGATGTAGTATGTTTTTTCAGTTTGTTTAACTTCCCTGTTTCCAGCCCATGAACTAAAAATTTTCTATGTTCAGTTAAATCTCGTATATGGGCTTTATATACTTTTGCCTGCACTATATTTGTAACGATACTGGCAATTAAGGCAAATAATAAGGGGGTAAGATAATACTTCTCACTTGATAAAAATGACCAAAATTCAGCCAGAGCATCCCCAATTGTATCTTCAGGTATGCGCACAGCAATTATTAAACACCACAATAAAATCCCAACAACTATTAATCCAAGCAAATTGCCTGTTTGAGCCAAATCGTAAAAAGCATCTATAAGACGTATGGCAACATCAGACCAAGTGGCTGACTGTTTCCTCGCACCACCGTTATTATCTTTTGACTTTCCCCCCATTTAATTAAAAAACCCCTAAACAATAGCAAATATGCCACTACAAAACGCCTTTTTTGAAGAACCCAGCGCCATTCATGATTAGACACCTCCTTTTTAATGCCCGCTCCTACTATATTAAATAGCCCCTACCCAACGCCAAGTCAAGGCCACAAGCGCCCACCATGCAAGAGCCCTCACGCATACTTTTTCGTCTTCTCCACCACCACGCCTACGATCCTCAGTTGTCTAATGCTAAAAGAACGATACGGCTCGCAATGTCAATCAAAAGAGGCGCAAGATAGTGG
>JALWQB010000012.1 GCA_026994795.1 Deltaproteobacteria bacterium | reverse complement strand
GTTACCTTTGCCGCCGGCCTTGCCCTTGAGGGGCTGCGTCCTGTTTGCGCTATTTATTCAACATTTCTGCAGAGGGCATACGACCAGATAATCCATGATGTATGCCTTACGAATCTGCCTGTAGTGTTTGCAATAGACAGGGGCGGGCTTGTAGGAGATGACGGCCCAACGCATCATGGGGCATTTGACCTGTCATATCTGAGATGCCTTCCAAATATGGTCATAATGACGCCAAAAGATGAAAATGAGCTGCGCAACATGTTATATACTGCAATTAATCTCAATATGCCTGTTGCAATAAGGTATCCAAGGGGAAGGGGGGTTGGCGCAAAGATAGGGGGGCAGGGCTTTGAGGAAATCCCCTTTGGAAAATGGGAGGTTGTAAAGGGAGACAGCAATACGCAATGTAATATCACTATCATTGCCGCTGGAAACCATGTAGAGACGGCATTAAAGGCTGAGAAGAGGCTTAGAGAAGACGGGATAAAGACATGCGTAATAAATGCACGTTTTATAAAGCCTATTGATAATGACCTCCTCCTCCGCCATGCCTCTATATCAACTGGCATAATCACCATTGAAGAAAACGCCCTTATTGGAGGGCTTGGTTCAGCGGTATGCGAGGCAATAGCTGACTCAAACAGGATAAGGCTGAATGGCGATGGTGGGAACAGATTAAAGATAAGGCGCATTGGCCTTCCTGACAGGTTTATAGAGCACGGCTCTCAAAAGGAATTAAGGGAGATGCTTGGCCTTGATGCGCGCACAATTATAAAGGCATCAAAGGAAATCCTCTCATAGTGAAATCACGCAAAGATGCATCCTTAACCCTGCCAAATATCCCTTCTCCTGATAAGCCATCATCGCCAACATCCCCTGTGGATATACAGTGCAAAGAGTGGAAAGAGGCAATAGCGCTTATGCGCCGCCCCGCATGGCCTGTTATAAGATTATTGACCATTATTGTCATATCAACGGGCCATAAGGATATTGGCTTTAAGGATATTAAACGGCTTATAAGCGAGTTTCCTGACCCGCTTGAAATAGATGGTATGGAATATCGCTATCCACAAAGGATCATAGAGCCTTATTGTTCAATATTAATTAATAATATTAATAAGTTGAACATTGATGCAAATGCAGAAGATGCTGATTCACTCCTTGAAATGTCCGTGAGGGTAACAGATGGAAACGGAGAGTTTATGCCATATTATGAGGCTGTTATGGCGATTATGCAGCAGGAGATACTTTTAAGGGAGCTTGAGCGCATAAACAGCCTCCTGTGTTCCCCTTGCGGTTGCGATATTTGTTGTAAGGGCCCTTTTAAGGAGGATGAGCACCAGTTTTTTGAGATACCGTTAAGGCAAGAGGAATTGAGCCTTTTTGACCTGCCTGTTATTGAAAATAATCACTCTATAAAGATGAGCCCTTATGACATGGCTCCATTTTTGATAAAAGGCGTCCCATTTTATAAATATCCCGATTCTCCCATGATAGTGAGGTGGGAAAAGGGCTATTCCCTTATGCTCCTAAAAAACGACAGGTGCCCTCATCTTGATACAAATTCACGATGCGCAATATATGACACACGGCCTGATACCTGTAAAAGGCCGCAGATATTTCCCTATGTCATAGAAGAGACTGGAGACCTTGAGCTTGTCCACAAGGCAAAGCTGCTTGCCATTACTGATTGCCCTTATGTCAAGGCGCTCAAGCCCTATATCCATAGATATGCTTCCTTAAATGGGCTTGACCTGATGCTGAGGAACAACAAGTTTTAGCACATAGCTTATTGGATCGATTCCTAAAGAGCATATCATTTTTATGGTAATGACTTTAACTCAATATTTCTATTTAAAAACGGATGAGTAGGGGCACGTTGCAACGTGCCCCTACCTGCTCTGAAAATTTTAGTTCCGGTCGATAGAAATACTGTTTAGGAATCGATCCACTTATTATGTTTTTGGGGGGCGATGCAGATTGTCCTTAGAATGTCAACATAACCTGCTGGTCTCATATCAAATTGGGGACATGACAATATACAGGGCGGCTTGCCATGAAAATTACTTCTGATTTTTTATATGCCGAGGTGGCGTAGGCGTCATGAATATTTAGATTTAGTCAAAAGAGCCCTTAATCTCCTCCCAACGTTTCATGCACTTTACTCCATCTATTTCCATGCCATCTATACTTATCCCAATAACATCAACAACCCTTGCTGCAAATGATATGGCAAGCTCATCAATAGTAGATGGCTTTGCATAAAAGGAAGGCATACAGGGCATTATAACCGCCCCTGCCTCCTTTGCGATTAACATATTTCTTATATGCACAAGGCTAATAGGGGTCTCTCTGATAGCAAGCACAAGGGGCCTTCCCTCCTTTAAGCTGCAATCACATGCCCTTTGAATAAGGTTGCGCGATGCCCCTGACGCAACCCCTGATAGTGTGCCCATTGAGCACGGAAGCACTACCATTGAGCGCCATACAGTAGAGCCGCTTGCAGGCGGGGCGCTAAGGTCTTTATTGTCATATACCCTTGAGGCAAGGGCAAGCAGCCTGTCTCTACCCCCCTCGCCTAATTCCAGTAACGCTACCTTTTCCCCTGCCTCTGAGATTATAATATGGGTCTCTATATTAAGCCTTTTAAGGATTTCAAGAAATTTTAAGGCATAAATTGTCCCTGATGCGCCAGTAATAGCCAATAATACCCTTATATTGTAATATGACATGTCATTCTCATCTATTATTAATTATAAAAATTCTAAAAGCGCAAATAATCTACTCTAAACCCATGTCTTTAACAATCACTTTTTCATATTAAGCGCTCTATAGCAAGCCCAAAAGAGACATGGCAACATTATTCTCTATCATGTCTGTCCGTTATTCCATGCTTACATGCCTGATCCATTATTTTATCCTTTACTATAAAGGCATGGCCGTTATATTAATAAAAAAACGTGAGAGACAATTTATTATCTTATGGCCTCGATCACTCCCATGTTCAAACAATACAATGAGATAAAGTCTCAGCACAGGGACGCCATCCTGTTTTTCAGGATGGGGGATTTTTATGAGATGTTTTTTGAAGATGCTATTGAGGCCTCTAATATACTCAATATTGCCCTTACGAGCCGCTCCAAGGGTGATGACCAAAAGGTGCCGATGTGCGGTGTTCCAGCACACTCTGCAGAGCCTTATATTGTAAAACTTGTGCGTGCTGGCAAAAAAATAGCCATCTGCGAGCAGATGGAAGAGTCAAAGGCGTCAAAGGGCCTTGTAAGGCGAGAGGTCATAAGAGTCGTAACCCCAGGGCTTATCACTGAAGAAGAAGGGCTTTCGCCAAACGCCAATAACTATCTTGTAGCAGTAAACCCATCTAAAAAACTTACAGCGCCATGGGGCATCTCTTATATAGATATATCAACAGGAGAATTTAAACTCACAAATATAAAGGGGAAAAAAGAGTGCATAGAAGAAATATTCCGCCTCTTTCCATCAGAGCTTTTACTCCCTGAAAATATAGAGCATTCTTTAGAATTCAAACATTTTATAAGAGATTTAAGGCAATTATTCCCAAATACTTATATATCATGGAAAGAAGCAGAGTTTTTTGACTTTAAAAGGGCAAAACAGCTCTTGTCCTCACACTTTAAGGTAAATGACCTTTCTGGTTTTGGCATAAATGATAGCCATAAAAGGGCAATATGCGCAAGCGGGGCGCTTTTATTTTATATAAAAGACGCCCAAAAAGGCATATTAGAACATATCCGTTCTATATCACCATATTATCTGGATGATTACCTCATTATAGACGAGGCAAGCAAGAGAAACCTTGAGCTTGTCACAAACAATATTGACGGAGGCCATACCAATACCCTGTTATCTGTCCTTGACTATACAATTACCCCAATGGGAGGGAGGCTTCTCAGAAAATGGCTGCTCTATCCCCTTATCTCAGACAAAAAGATAAATGAAAGGCTTGATATAGTCTCTTATTTTGTATCACTTCCAAAATTAAGACAAGAGGCTCAGGGGATTTTAAAGCGCATTAAAGATATTGAGCGCCTTATATCAAGGGCGGCAGTAGGCTCAGCATTGCCAAAGGACTTTATTGCATTAAAGGAATCCCTTGCTGCCATATCTGAATTAAGGGCACTGTTTAAAGATAATGACGCCTGTAAGGCCCAAGGGGATATGCCAGCGCTGCTTTGCGACCTTATAGATAATATCCTGCCATTATCAGGGCTTTGCTCTATGCTTAAAAGGGCGATAAGGGAAGATGCCCCAACTACCTTAAGAGATGGCCAGTTTATAAAAAAGGGCTTTAACAAAGAGCTTGATGAGCTTATTGCCCTTCAAGAAGACAGCAGGTCAATACTTACGCAGCTTGAGGAAAGGGAGCGCGCTGAGACCAGCATCCCCACACTAAAGGTGGGCTATAACAGGGTATTTGGCTATTATATTGAGGTTACGAAAACCCATAAAGACAAGGTGCCAGAGTGCTATATAAGAAAACAAACCCTTACCAATGCTGAACGGTATATTACAGAAGAGCTAAAGGAGATAGAGCAAAAGCTTCTGACTGCCCAAGAAAGAAGGATTGCCCTTGAGATAGAGATTTTTAAGGATATTGTTGCGAAACTTATTGATAAAAAAAGGGAAATCCAGCAGGATGCCGACATCGTAGCCCAATTAGACGCCTTTATCTCACTTTCTGAATGCGCTCAGAGAAATTCTTATTGCCGTCCCAATGTGGATAACAAAGACAGGATAGAGCTTAGGGAAATGAGGCACCCTGTTGTTGAGGGCATTGTAGGAAAAGACGCCTTTGTGCCGAATAATCTCTCTATTGGTAGAGATAATGAGAGGTTTTTAATTATTACAGGCCCTAACATGGCAGGGAAATCTACAGTGCTGCGCTCTACTGCCCTCATTGTCCTGATGGCGCAGATGGGCAGTTTTGTGCCCTGCTCAGAGGCAAACATAGGGGTAGTGGACAGGATATTTACCCGTGTTGGAGCAACTGACTATCTTGCAAAGGGACAGAGCACATTTATGGTAGAGATGACTGAGACCGCTAATATCCTTCATAATGCAACCTCAAAGAGCCTTGTCATATTAGATGAGATAGGAAGAGGCACAAGCACTTACGATGGGCTTGCAATTGCATGGGCAGTCTCAGAAGAGCTTATAAACCTTGAGCAGGGAAGGGGGGTAAAGACACTGTTTGCCACTCATTATCATGAGCTTACAGCGCTTCAACATGAGTATAAAGGCGTTAAGAACCTGTCAGTTGGGGTAAAGGAATGGGGAGATGAGATAATTTTTCTCTATTCCCTTAAAGATGGGCCATCAAATAAGAGTTATGGCATCCATGTGGCAGCGCTTTCTGGAATGCCGTCTCGCGTTGTTGAAAGGGCGCAGGTATTGCTTGAAAAGATAGAAAAGGGAGAGGTTCATACAAACAATAACCTCACTTACAGGCATATTGCAAAGGGCACAAACCCAACTTTGACTGTAAAAAAGGCGACACAGCTTGCCCTGCCACTTTCCTGCCCTAAAGACTACCATGCCTTAAAGGAGATAGGAGAGAATATAAAAAAAATAGACATTAACTCCATAACTCCCCTTGAGGCATTAAACTTTCTTGCTATGTTAAAGGAGAAGGCCAGTGACCTCAGGCACTAACTACAAGATAATAATAGGGGTTATTTATGAAGGCTTTAGAATTTAAGGCTAAAACAAACAAAGGAGTGATTGAACTACCCGATAGTATTCAAAACATACCTCAGCAAGATGTTAGGGTCATTCTTTTGTTTGAGGAGAAAGATGAAAGAAAAAAAAGAAGCTCAAAAAAGACCCATTTCAGAGCCACTATGATAAAGACAAAGGGATTTAAGTTCAATAGAGAAAAGGCCAATGAACGATAGAATATTCCTTGATACTAATATATTAATTTACCTGTATTCAGAGGACGAGATAGAAAAACGAGAAGTATCGCAAAAGCTAATAGATAATTATGTGCCACTTATAAGTACTCAGGTAATAAACGAACTATCCAATGTAATGATAAAAAAATTCAACCTGACCCCCACAACAGTATCTCAAATTGTTGAGGAGTTGGCAGATTCATGTATTGTGAATATGATAACTATAAAGACCATCCAAAATGCTATAAAGTTAGTTGAGACATACAAATACTCTTATTATGATAGCTTAATTATTGCAAGCGCTCTGGAAAATAAATGTGACAAGATATATTCTGAAGATATGCAGCATGGTCAAATTATAAAAGGCCAGTTAGAAATACTAAATCCTTTTATAGGAATATGCTATCCATAAAAACAAATTCGTCAATATCCTAACATAAGACATAAATGCTTTATGTCAGAAAGGGGCAAGTAAGTTAATAAATGTCATTAACATATATAAATTATAATTATATCAACGCGAGAAATAATAGGGCATCAAGATTTATACAATCTATCTATAAGTATTTTTTTTCACTTACATTTATCTTTATAATAAACTGTCTTCTATCCATCTATATATATCCTGTTACCCCTCTTACCATTTTGGGCACTGCTGAGGCAAGGTCTCTAAAAAAGACCAGCCCCTATGCCCAATACAGGGCGGCGTGGAAGTCATATAAGAGGCTTTCAAGGAGCGCAAGGCTTAGAAAGAGCAGGAAGGTATGGCTCAAGACAATAAATGCCTTTAGAAAGGTCTATCTGACATGGCCTGACAATGAAAAATATGCGGCCAAGAGCCTTTACATGATGGCGCGCATATACAGGGAGCTTTATGGCTATTCAGGCAAAAAGGCTGACCTCAAAGAGGCTATTGAAAGGTATGAGGTGTTGTTTGAGCGTTTTCCAAACAGCCCTTATGCGGATGACGCCCTTTATTATGCAGGTAGCCTATATTACAGGCTTGGTGAAAAAGAGAAGGCAAGGCTCTATTGGGAGCGGATTGTCCTTAATTATGAAGGGTCTGATTTCTATAAAAACGCTGTAAGACGCCTTGGAAAACGCCGTGTAAAAAGGCTAAAAAAACGCAAACAGGAAAATAAAACCTATTCAACAGCTCAAGAAGAAGGGCAGCCCCTTGTAAGGGACATAAGGCACTGGTCAGAAAAGGACTATACGAGAGTTGTAATAGACATATCGCGTGCAGTCCCCTACCATGAGGGGTATCTTCCAGCAAATAAAAAGAAGGGCCTCCCCAAGAGGCTATACATAGATGTTGCCCCTGCAAAGGTCGCAAAGGACCTTGAGAAGAAGATAGTCATAAGTGACGGACTGTTAAAGCGGGTAAGGGTTGCGCAATTTGATAGAGACACTGCAAGGATAGTCTTTGACCTTGGAAAGACCTCAAGGACAAGGGTATTTAACCTTGATGAGCCATTCAGGATCGTAGTGGACGCATTTGGGGAAAAGTATAGTGAAAACAAATACAAAGAAAGGCCACTATGCCCGCCTCCTTCTGGCAAAAAGCTAACCCTTGCCCAGCAGCTTGGCCTGTGCGTAAGGAGGATAGTTGTAGATGCAGGGCATGGCGGAAAAGACCCAGGGGCAATTGGCCCAACTAGTCTAAAGGAAAAAGAAGTGGCCTTAAAGGTTGCAAAACTCTTAAAAAAGGAGCTTGAAAAACGTATTGGCGCAGAGGTTATCCTCACAAGGAGCACTGATAAGTTCCTGCCTCTTGAACAAAGGACAGCCATTGCAAATGCAAAAAAGGCAGACCTCTTTATATCCATACACTGTAATGCTGCCCCAAGCAGAAGGCTTAGCGGCATAGAGACATATTTTTTAAACTTTGCCCTTGATGAAGAGGCAATGAGGGTGGCAGCGCTTGAAAACGCCATGAGCGAAAAACGCATGGGTGAACTTAAAGGCATATTAAACAAGATAATGAAGAATACAAAGGTCGCTGAGTCCAAACGCCTTGGCCAATACATACAAAAAGGGCTTGTAAAAACGCTCAGGAAAAAATATTCAAAAATAAATGACCTTGGAGTAAAACAGGCGCCATTTTTCGTCCTGATTGGCGCAAGAATGCCCTCTGTATTAACGGAGATCTCATTTATAAGCAACAGAAGAGAGGAAAGACGGCTTAGGAGCAGGCGCTATCTTGAGACCATTGCAAAGGGAATTGCAGAAGGGGTTGATGCATACATCAAAAATACAGAGCTAATATCCAGAAGAAGTAGATAATATGGGCTATAATGTATAATGATATAAGCGCAAGGGAAAGGGATAAAAAGACTAAAGGGGCATTAAAAGAGCCATTATATCCTGTGCAGCCTGTTATCCTTGCTGGCGGTATTGGCTCAAGGCTATGGCCGCTTTCAAGGGCATCTCATCCCAAGCAGGCAATGACCCTTTCAGGAGAAAAGAGCCTGTTGCAGACAACATGGTCAAGATATGCAAGCCTTTTAAGGGGCAATCTACCTATATTGGTCCTCTCTTGCTCTGAGCATCGTTATATTGTGTTTGAACAGGTTGCAAAAATAGCAAGGCGCCCATTTAAGATTATAGTTCAGCCACATGACAGAGACACTGCCCCTGCAATCATCCTTTCAGCAATGTTTAACTTAAGGTGCGGCAATGACCCTGTAATGATATTTTGCCCGTCTGACCACATAATCTCAAGGCCCGATGCACTTTTAAGGCTTATAACCAAAGAGGCAATCCCGATGGCGCAAGACGGCAAGATTGTATGCCTTGGCATACCGCCCGCCTATCCTGAAAGCGGTTACGGGTATATATTAAGGGGAGAAGACAGAAGGGTGCTAAAGTTTGTTGAAAAACCCCCAGTAGAAAAGGCAAGGGCAATGCTAAAAGAAGGTAACTGGCTCTGGAATGCTGGCATATATATCCTGAAGGCATCAACCATTAAAGAGGAGGCAGGGCGCTTTGCGCCTAATATTGTTGAAATTATAGCCCAAACATTAGAAGATGCCTATCAATATGGGGCATTTGTATATTTAGAGCCTAATAAGTTTTCAGAACTCCCTTTTATCTCCATTGATAAGGCGATAATGGAGAAGACCATGAGGTTATACGCAATAGAGGCAAATATTGGCTGGCAGGACATTGGCTCATGGCGTGCAATGTGGGAGATAGGCAAAAAAGACAGGTTTAACAATGTAATAAAGGGCGATGTCCTTTCAATAGACTGCACAGGCTCACTCTTTTACTCTACAAAAAGGCGCATATCAGCAATAGGGCTTCACGATATGATAGTAATAGAGACCCAAGACGGCATCCTTATCTGCCCGAAGGACAGGGCCCAAGATGTAAAAAGGCTGGGGAGGTTGTAGAGGGGGTAGAGGTTTTAGAG
>JALWQB010000011.1 GCA_026994795.1 Deltaproteobacteria bacterium | reverse complement strand
TAAGCCTTATTACAGGATTTGTCGCAAAGGAGGTTGTGGTAAGCACCCTTGGCGTGTTATATCAGGTTGATGATGATGTGGATATTGATGAAGAGGTTGAGGGTGGCAATCCTCTGAGCAAGGCTTTAAGAGCAAGCGGCCTCACCTTTATACATGCCTATGCTTTTATGGTCTTTGTCTTGATATATGTCCCTTGTATGGTAACAGTGGTTACAATATGGCGTGAGACAGGCTCTTTGGGCTGGACATCTTTTTCAATAGGTTATCTTATCGCCCTTGCGTGGATTATGTCTTTTTTAATTGTAAAGATAGGGGAGAGAGTTTTTTAGGCCATGATACCCTTGCAAGACAGCACTCCAAGAAGGTGTCCTCCGCTTATGACATGGGGGCTTATATTTATAAATGTCCTTGTGTTCCTGTTTGAGACAACCCTTCCTGACCCAATACTGGAAAGGCTTTTCTATGTGTTTGGGCTTGTGCCTGCCAAGATTACCAATCCGTGGTGGGCAAAGGCAGTGCTTGGCCCCGACATATTGGGGTGGGGGACATTTATTACCTGCATGTTTCTTCATGGAGGCTGGGTGCATATCATAGGCAATATGTGGACATTATGGATTTTTGGTGATAATGTAGAAGATGTTATGGGACACTGGAGGTTTTTGGCGTTTTACATCCTCTGCGGTGCAGCGGCAAGCCTTGTTCATGTATTTATGAATCCTGTATCTGCTGTGCCAATAGTCGGGGCGTCCGGGGCGATAGCAGGGGTTATGGGGGCATATTACACCCTGTTTCCAAGGGCGAGGATCGTTATCCTGTTTCCAATACTCTTTATACCCTTCTTTTTTGAGGTGCCTGCCCTGTTTTATCTTGGTTTCTGGTTTCTTGAGCAATTATTTAGCGGCACCTTATCCCTTAGCGCACCAATGCTTGGCGGAGGGGTTGCATGGTGGGCGCATATAGGGGGCTTTATATTCGGCCTTTTCTTTAACAGGATATTTATTTTCTCTTCTCGCAGGGTATTGGAGAGGTATAAAGACGAATATACCGCCTTTGGCCTTTAGTTGAGGCTGTGTTTGCGCTTATTGTTTTTAGGCTTATTAATTTATTGATAACGCAATCAGAAGATAGACATTTTGTGATAAAACATTAAAAAATTTGGAGGAGGATGATAAAAATGGATAAAAAAAGGTGTAACATGGCATTAAAAGGCATTTTAGGGGGAATTGTTTCTATTGGAATGGTTGTTAGCCTCAATATAATGGGCATAAGCGGGGCATGGGCAGGTGGAGAAAAAAAACCTTCGGTTCACCACCAGAACTCTCATGCCAATAATGTTGAAAATCCCTTTTTAAAGGCGTTACAGCAGGCAAAAAAGAAGAAGGTAAACAGGCTTCATTATAGAGAGGCAAATGCTACAAGGCCCAAGAAGGTAGTTACTAATCCTTTTCTTGAGCTTATAAGAAGGCGCGCTATGGAAAAGCAGCGCATATTAAATGAAGGGCAGAATGGGCAAAATGGTTACCAGAAGAAGGATATTAATAGACAGAAGGGGCAAAAAGCTAATCCTGATGTCAATAAGTAATGGACTATCAACTGAAAAGCGATGAGCAATGCTCAAGGTGCGGAAAATGTCATTCCTTTTGTCCCATCTACAGGGCTATTCTTGATGAGAGGCTGTCTCCCAGGGGTAAACTTTATATTTTAAGCAATGAAAAGGCCACAAATATGGCCCATGATATTGTGGATGTGTGCCTTCAGTGCGGAAGGTGCAGGCGCCTATGCCCTTCAGGCGTTGATGCAGGCGCACTTATTCATAAGGTGCGAATAAAAAAAAGGGATTTTCACTGGTCTGACCGCCTGTTAAGCCTTGCTCATAAGCGCCCTTTTATTATCAATCTTCTCAAAATTTTCCCGAATGACCTTTTGCCAATAGGGCTGTTGCCGCGATTTTTGAGCATTGACCACCAACAGGCGCAGGAGACAGACATACGCTTTTCACG
Organism: Deltaproteobacteria bacterium; assembly: GCA_026994795.1. GTDB lineage: Bacteria > Desulfobacterota > Dissulfuribacteria > Dissulfuribacterales > Dissulfuribacteraceae > JALWQB01. The sequence goes on along the minus strand of JALWQB010000011.1, from coordinate 326 downwards.
CCTTGCCTTTCACAGGATGGCACAGAAGATGCCTCAAAGAAAAAGGCCATTTTCTAAGGCAACCGATGTATTTCTATTTACCGGCTGTATTCAAAAATATATTTTTACAGATATACCCCTTAATGCCCTCAAGTTATTTGATGAAAATGCTATATTCATATCAGAAGACGAGACATGCTGCGGCCTTTTTGCATGGACCGCTGGGGATGTGGTTACGGCAAGGAGGCTTTCAGAAAAAAATCTCAGTGTCATACAGAAAAGTGGCTCTAATTCAATTATGACATTTTGTTCAAGCTGCGCCTTTACTATAAGACATGTCTGGCCTG
>JALWQB010000010.1 GCA_026994795.1 Deltaproteobacteria bacterium | reverse complement strand
GAATTTTATAAGACCGCAAGCAATATGGGAATGACTGAGCTTGTTGAAAAGATTATGGCAAATGTCCCTACAGGGCAGGTCGCCGCCCTGTTGGTAAAGGGTCTTGAGAAAATGGTGCATAAGTTTAATCTTGACCTAAGCAATTATGACAAAAGTCTTGATAACCATACGGGACAGATTGAAAAGGACAAGGCCAAAGTCCTTGATGAGAACCTGTCTGTTGATGCTATAAAAGAGGTCGTTGACAGCATATTAAAGGCCAATATGCAGATGAAACTGCAGTTGGCCAAGACCCGTGAGAGGCTTAAAGAAAGGGAACAGCAGGTCAGCAATCTAAGGCACCGCACAAGGCTTGACCCACTTATAGGATGCCTTAACAGAGGGGCAATGGAAGAAGACCTTTTTCTCGAATTTGCAAGGAGTAAAAGATATAAGAGGCCATTTTCTGTAGTTATGGGTGATATAGACTATTTTAAAAAAGTCAATGATACTTATGGCCATTTAATAGGCGATGAAGTCCTAAAAAGTTTTAGTAGGTTAATCTTTAAACAAATAAGAGATGTTGACGAAGTATATCGTTATGGCGGTGAAGAATTTTTGATTTTATTAAGGGAGACCGATTTAGACGGGGCATGCATAGCGGCGGAAAGAATAAGGCAGACGGTTGAAAATCACATATTAAAAAGAAAGGGGACTCCAGAGATAGCGATCAGAATTACCGCCTCATTTGGGGTATCAGTATGGAGAAATGATGATACGTCTTATAAGGACATCATAATAAGGGCTGATGAAGCCCTTTATTATGCAAAGGAGGCGGGCAGAAATCAGGTGGCCTCTAAATAAATTTTGACACTATATTGATTGACCATATCTAAATAATCATAAATGAGGAGGGGACGAATATTATAATGATGAAAGGGACTACAGTTATTGCGGTAAGGAGGTATAATGTCCTTGCTATGGCATCAGACGGGCAGGTTACGCTTGGAAATACTGTAATAAAGCACAATGCAAGGAAGGTAAGGCGTCTTTATGGCGGTGAGGTCATTGTGGGATTTGCAGGCTCAACTGCTGATGCCATTACCCTTTTTGAGAAGCTTGAGGCGCGCCTTGAGGAGTTTAACGGCAACCTTTTAAGGGCATGTGTTGAGCTATCAAAGGACTGGCGCACTGATAAGATATTGAGACGTCTTGAGGCAATGCTCATAGCAGGGGATAAGGAGAGGACGCTTCTTATGTCAGGGGCAGGCGATGTCATTGAGCCTGATGAGGATATACTTTCTATCGGCTCAGGTGGAGGCTTTGCCTATGCCGCCGCCAAGGCGCTTTATGATAACACCGAGCTTAAGGCGAAAGAGATTGCCCAAAAATCCCTTGAGATTACAGGAAAAATATGTATTTACACAAATTCAACCATATTTATGGAAGAAATAAACGATTAAGGAGGCGACATGGCAGAAGGCGCACCGCTTACACCAAAAGAGATAGTAAGAGAGCTTGACAAATACATAATAGGTCAGAAACAGGCAAAAAGGTCTGTTGCCATTGCACTGAGAAACCGCTGGCGCAGGCAGCAAATAGATGAGAAATTGCGCGATGAAATCGCCCCTAAGAATATCATTATGATCGGCCCTACAGGCGTTGGTAAGACAGAGATTGCAAGGAGGCTTGCAAGGCTTGCAAGCTCACCCTTTTTGAAGGTAGAGGCGACTAAATTTACAGAGGTAGGCTATGTAGGAAGGGATGTTGAATCAATGATAAGGGACCTTACTCACCTTGCTGTTGATATGGTAAAACAGGAAGAGAGGGCAAAGGTTAAGGAAGCGGCGAAAGTAAAGGCTGAGGAACGCCTCCTTGACCTGCTGCTGCCTACAGGAGGGACTGATGTATCTTTTGATTCTACAAGGGAGAAGTTTAAAAAGATGCTCATTAAAGGCAAGTTGGAAGAGAGGTTTGTAGAGATAGAGACGACTAACCGCCCGGGGCCTGTAGTTGATATACTGGCAGTGGCAGGTATAGAAGAATTACAAAACAACCTTCAAGAGATGTTTTCCACCATGTTTCAACAGGGGAAAAAGAAGAAAAAAAAGTCTATGAAGGTAAAGGAGGCGAGAAAGCTCCTTGAGCAGGAGGCGGCAGGCCAGCTTATTGATATGGATAAGGTGGTAGAAAAGGCAATAAAGAGGGTTGAACAGTCAGGAATTATATTCCTTGATGAGATAGATAAGGTTGCTGCAAAGTCAGACAGGGGCAGCGGCCCTGATGTGTCAAGGGAGGGTGTTCAGCGAGATCTGCTGCCTATAGTGGAGGGTACGAGCGTCCATACA
>JALWQB010000009.1 GCA_026994795.1 Deltaproteobacteria bacterium | reverse complement strand
AACATGACGCAACCTTATAGCTAATTTTAAATTGAGTAATTGATAATATCTCCCTTATTATCCTTATCCTCTATATATACCCTTTTATTCCTTGAGCCAATAAGGCATAAGAGTTCATAACTTATAGTATTTGCAAGTTTAGCCACTTCATCCGGGGTTATACTGCAATTACCAGTATTGTCTTTTCCGATGAGTATGACTTGATCGCCAATGCTGCAATTGTCATGAAGATCAGTAACATCAACTGCCATGCTCCTCATTGATATACGGCCGCACAATGGGGCGTAACTTCCATTTATAATAACCCTTGCATCATTTGAAGAATTTATTGACCTTATGTATCCATTATCATAACCAACTGGGATTATAGCAATAATTGAATCTCTTTTTGCCTTCCATGCGCCACCGTAGCCTATTCTCATCCCTTTTTTTACTCTTTTTAAGAGCCGTATTCTTGACTTGAATGACATTACAGGTAAAAAGTTTTTTAGGCCGCCGTAAAGGGCTATGCCAGGGCGCACGCCTGAGAACATGGCGTGCTTAAAATGGATAATGCCGTATGAATTTAGTAAGTGAGCGATCTCAATATCACCAAAATTTCTTGTCCAGAGGCTTATGGCTTCTTTAAAGGCGTTTATTTGTCTTATGTTAATGGTATCAGATGGGTCGTCAGAACATGCAAGGTGTGAGAATATGCCATCAATCTTTATGTTTTTTGTCAGTATATGAGGGTGTTTTATAAGGTATAAATACTCATCCCACTCCATCCCGAACCTGTTCATGCCCGTATCAATCTTGATATGACACCTTGCAGTTTTTCCTAATGAACCTGCCCTCTCAGACAGCCTCTTAATCTCATCAATAGAGTTCAGTGAAATCGTAAGATTAAGCCCTATAGCCCTTTCCTCATCCCCTGTAAGCGCCCCTGAAAGAAGCAGTATGGGGGAGTCAATCCCAGCGCTTCTCAGCAGCTCTCCCTCCCATACCTCTGAGACCCCGAAGCCCCAGAGCCCCCGTTCCCCATAGAGCCTTTTTGCCACCTCACAAAGCCCGTGCCCATAGGCATCAGACTTTACCACTGCAATTATCTTTGCGCCTTTTTTAGAGGAAATATCCTGTATCTTTTTGTAATTCTCATATAAGGCATTTAAATCTATTTCAACAAGGTTATAGGGGCAAAATGTCATTTAACAAGGCACCCCTCTCTCACAAACCAGTATGTCCAAATCCGCCATCTGAGCGCACTGTATCGGTAGTAAGCGCTGTTACCTCCTTCCATGCCGCCTTAAAGCGTTGAGAAAGCACCATCTGTGCAATCCTATCTCCCCTCTTTATGGTAACAGGCAATCTCCCTAAGTTTATAAGGCCAATCTTTATCTCACCCCTGTAATCAGGGTCAATTGTCCCTGGCGCATTTATTATGGTAATGCCTTGTTTGATTGCAAGCCCGCTTCTTGGCCTTATTTGTATCTCAAACCCCGGCGGGATTGCCACCTTAAAGCCTGTTGGGCAGAGGACAATCTCTGATGGGTTAATCTCTATTGGGGCGTCAAGCGCTGCAAAGACATCCATGCCAACTGCCTGTTCAGTCATATATGATGGATATGGAAGCCCCTTTCCATGAGGAAGCCTCTCTATCTCAATTAAAATTTCTTGCGGGTTACGAGATAAAGACATTTTCAATCTCTTTTTCAGCCTTACTGGATAAGTTGCCAAGCGTAAGGCAATATGCCCCTTTTTCAAGGCAGTTTACTGCAAGTTCTTTTATATCCTCAGCTGTAACAGCCTCAATCTTTTTTATCACAGAATCAATTGTAAAATAGTCATTGTAACATAGCTCCATCTTTGCAATCCTGCTCATCCTTGCATCAGTTGCCTCTAAGGACAATAATAGACCGCCCTTTAAGTGTTCCTTTGCCCCTTCTAATTCTGACTCATCAACAGGATAGATTGCAAGCCTCCTGACCTCATCCATCATAATAGATATTGCCTCATGCGCCTTATCAGGATTTGTCCCTGCATACATGCCAAGAATCCCTGTATCTGAATAGCCGCTATGGAATGAATAGATAGAATATGCAAGCCCTCTCTTCTCTCTTATTTCCTGAAATAGCCTTGAGCTCATATTGCCGCCAAGTATTACATTTAATAAAAGAGCGGTATAGCGTGCTTCATCCCTTTGACCGGGGGCATCAAACCCTATAATAGAATTTGCCTGCTCTATATCCTTTTTAATAAACTTTATGCCTGTTTTATGTTGAGGAGGCACTCGCGGCGCAGAATTGATAATGTCATCATTAAACCCATGATTGTCTTTATCTTTATAGCCATCTGATTTCATCGCTCCAAAGATTGCCTGTATCCTCTTCACAAATCCTTCATGATCAACATCTCCTGCACATGCAATGACAACCTTATGAGGCATAAACTGCGCATTGACATATTGCCTTAAGCTCATCTCATTAATTGACATAACAGTTTGAGGCGTGCCGAGTACAGGACGGCCAAGGCCGCTATCAGGCCAAAAATATTGATAAAACAGCTCATGCACAAGCTCTTCAGGATTGTCTTCAACCATGCTTATCTCTTGCAATATGACAAGCCTTTCATTTTCAATCTCTGTCTGAGAGAATGTTGAGTTTAAAAATATATCTCCCAAAAGCTCTAACACCCTGTCTTCATGGCTGTTTAATACCTTTGCATAAAAACATATCGTCTCCTTAGAGGTAAAGGCGTTTGATAGACCGCCCATCTGGTCAAATGCCTTTGCTATTTCAAGGGCAGAACGCCTTTTGGTGCCCTTAAATATCATGTGCTCTATAAAATGGGATATGCCTGAAAGCAGTTCAGTTTCATCGCGAGAGCCATGATCTACCCAGACCCCAACTGATATTGAGTAAGTTGAAGGCACCTTTTCTGTTATAATCCGTATGCCATTTGATAAAATAGTCTTTTTGAACATCTTGCCCTGTTAACTCCCTAAATCCTCCTATTTATTCTCAACATCTACCCCCTCTATCCCCCCTCTACCCCCTCTACAACCTCCTCATAAAAGCGCCTTTCTGCTGAGCTTGAGCCTGCCTTGCTGGTCAATCTCTATAACCTTTACCTTTACCGTATCTCCCTCTTTTAGCACATCTCTTACGCTGTTTATCCTTCTATGAGCTATTTCTGATATGTGAAGCAGGCCGTCAGTGCCGGGAAACAGCTCAACGAATGCGCCGAAGTCAGTTATCCGCTTTACCTTGCCCTCGTAAACCTCGCCTGCCTTTGCCTCCTTTGTAATCTCCTTTATTTTCTCAATAGCCTTATTGGCAGCCTCCTTATTGGGGGAAAATATCCTTACAATACCGCTTTCATCTATATCAATCTTTACATCATACTCGTTTATAATGGCCTTAATAGTCTTTCCGCCAGGGCCTATCAACTCCCTTATCTTATCGGGCTTTATATTTAAGGTAGTCAGCTTGGGCGCATAATCTGAAAGGCTCTTTCTTGGCGCATCAATTACCTCTCTCATCTTTTTAAGTATATGAAGCCTTGCATCCCTTGCCTGCATCATTGCCCTTTTTAGTATATCTTTGTCAATCTCGGCAATTTTTATATCCATTTGAAGGGCAGTTACCCCTTCTTCAGTGCCAGCTACCTTAAAATCCATATCTCCAAGGTGGTCTTCATCTCCCAGTATATCAGTGAGAATTATAGTCTTATCACCTTCCTTTATAAGCCCCATTGCAACGCCAGCCACCATGTCTCTTATTGGAACGCCGGCATCCATCATGGCAAGGGTTCCGCCGCAGACAGTTGCCATAGATGATGAGCCATTAGACTCAAGCACCTCTGATACAATGCGGATTGTATAGATAAAATCGTCAGGCAGCGGCACAACAGCGCTTAATGCCCTTTCTGCAAGCGCTCCATGGCCTATATCGCGCCTTGCAGGCCCTCTTAACGGCCGCGCCTCTCCAACAGAATAAGGGGGAAAATTATAGTGAACCATAAAGTGCTTAAAAAATTCCCCGCCGGGCGCCTCTATCCTCTGCTCATCCTGACTGCTTCCAAGGGTTGTTACAGCCATCACCTGCGTCTCGCCCCTTGTAAAGATTGCAGAGCCATGCGTCCTTGGAAGTTCTCCTACCCTGCACCATATTGGCCTTACCTCTTGAAATGCCCTTCCATCTATGCGCCTTTCTTCCTCTACTATCATCTTACGCATAAGGGTCTTTTCAAACTCCTTTAAATACCCTGTTATCTCCTTTTCCCTTCCTGCATATCCCTCTGCTTCATCACTGCACAGCGCCTCAATCACCTCATCCCTTATCTTTTTCTTTGCCTCATTGCGCTCTACTTTAGTTGGTATCCTTATGGCAGCGTCCAACTTATCTCCTGAAAGCTCATAGACCCTCTCCTTTAACCCCTCATCCTGTGCTACGGTTTTTAATTGCCTCTTTTCCTTCCCTGCCTTCCCGCGCAATTCTTCTTGAAGGTCTATAAGGGGCCTAAGGGAGTCTTGCGCAACTATTATGGCATTGATTACATCGTCTTCTGGAAGGATTGCCGCGCCGCCTTCTACCATCACAATGGCGTCTCTTGTGCCAGCGACTATGATGTTGAGCTCTGACTGCATTAACTGGCTTTTTCCAGGATTTATCACATATTCTCCATCAATTCGCCCGATCCTTATGCCGGCAATCGGGCCGTCAAATGGGATATCAGATACATGAAGGGCGGCAGACGCCCCTGTTATTGCCAGCACATCAGGGTCTGTCTCAGGGTCAACAGAGAGAACAGTAGCAATTATCTGGGTCTCATACTTATAGCCCTCTGGAAAACGCGGCCTAAGCGGCCTGTCTATAAAACGGGCAGTGAGTATCTCCTTTTCGCTTGGTCTTCCGATCTCACGCCTGAAATAGCCGCCAGGTATCCTCCCAGCAGCGTAAAACATCTCTTGATAATCCACTACAAGAGGAAGAAAGTCTATGCCCTCCCTCTCTTCCTTTGCCGCCACCGCCGTAACCAATACTACTGTATCACCCTGTTTGATAAGGACAGAACCGCTTGCCTGCCTTGCAAGTCTGCCTGTCTCTATCTTTATCTCGTGTAAACCGATCTTTGTCTTTAATTCAATCATATTTTCTGTTCCTCATATTTTTTTATTGTCCGCTATCTCCTTAGGCCAAGCTCATCAATGAGCCGTTTATATCTATCTATATCCTTTCTCTTTAAGTAATTGAGAAGGCTTCTCCTCTTGCCCACGAGCTTTAAAAGCCCCCTTCTTGAGTGATGGTCTTTCTTGTGAACCTTAAAATGTTCAGTCAGATAATTAATCCTTGCGCTCAAGAGGGCAATCTGGACCTCTGGTGAGCCCGTGTCATTTTCATGAGTTTTAAACCTGTCGATAATCTCTTGCTTTTTTGTAGCATCAAGAGTCACTTTTTTAGTCCTCCTTTTTATCAGATTTTTATCATGTTAATAGTTACTTTAGTTATATTTTACTTTATTGTTTAGCTGTTTATTTTCAGTTACTTATTTTTTAATATCTCTTAATGGCTCCAGATTGTCAGGTAACACCCTTGAAAATTTTAAGTATTTTTTGCCTTCTATCTGCGGCCATTCAAATACGGCAATTGTTGTAGATGTCCCATGAGAACCGCCATTAGAAGGATTGCATTCAAGCCTGAGAAATGGAGATATCGGATCATCGCTCCCTATCCCCTGTCTCTCCAACAGGCCTTTAATAAACTCAACCTCTACAAGGCCGCCCCTTGCTATAAAGCTGGCAAGGTCATAGTCAATCCTGACTGACGGCATAGAGCGCGAGAGGATATCCTCGCCTGATATAACTGCGTCTTTGATGTTGCCTTTTTTCATAAGATACTTGGCATCTTCAATCGTAATGGCCTCTTTAATGGAAAATTGGCCTATCCTTTCGCGACAAAGGCTATGTAAAAAGGCATAAGTTCCAATATGTATGCCAAAATCATTTGCAAGAGAGCGTATATATGTGCCCTTTGAGCAAGAGACGGTAAAGTAAGCCAGCGCCTCCTTTTCACTAAGCCATTTATAAGATGTTATATCAAAAGAGGCTATGAAACACCTTCTTGCCTCTTTTTCAATCATTATCCCCTTTCTCGCAAGGACATATAGAGGTTTCCCATTATGTTTTAGGGCTGAAAATGGGGGAGGGGTCTGTTTAATCCAGCCCGTAAATGCACTTGCCTTTGAGACGAGATATTCCTTGGTCATATTTTGGGGAACAACTGCCTCTTTAACAACATGTCCTTCCATATCATAAGTGTCTGTAGCCCTCCCAAGACAAATGCACCCCTTATATACCTTCATGCCTGCCATAATAAACTGGGCAAGTTTTGTCGCCCTGCCAATACATACTGGCAAAAGCCCTGTTGCCATCGGGTCAAGCGTGCCTGCATGACCAATCTTTTTCACCCTCAAAATGCCCTTTATTATAGAGACGACCTTAAAGGAAGACATGCCCTCTGGCTTATCTATTAAGATTAATCCATTAAGCCCTTTATTATCAGCCATCTCTTTTGCTTATTTCCGCCATTAACGCCTTTAAGAGCGTTTTCTTTAGCTCATTTATATCAGCTTCCATTCTGAAGCCAGCGGCTCTTACATGGCCGCCGCCGCCAAACTGTTTGGCAACCTTCTGACAATCAACATAGCTCTTTGAGCGCAGGCTTACAGAGACCATTTTTTTATCACTGAAGGCGTCATGAACATCAATTTCCTTTATAAAGCCTGCTACCTCTACTGTATCAATGCCCCTTGGGTATGAGATAAAGTCTTGTGCATCCTCTTCATCTGCGCCAGTATCTTTGAGAATATCCTTAAAAAGATAGATTAGGGCAATCTTTCCCTCTTTATATAGCTCTAATGTATCTAAGACCTTTGAGAGTAAGAGAATACGCTCTTTCTTAAATTTACTGCACAATTCTGTTGCAACAAGATATGGTTGCGCCCCAAGCCCTGTTAAGGTAGCCGCCATTTTAAATACTGATTCAGTGGTATTGCTGTGCCTGAAACCGCCTGTGTCAGAAAATATCCCTGTATAAAGCGCATTGGCCACATCTTCATCAATTGGCCATGACAACTCTTTAAGCATATTAAGTATAATGGCTGATGTGGCGCAGCTTGTCGGGTCTATATATGCGGTAATGCGAGAATTTTCTTCTGTATATGCACTTGGATAGATGGAAGTGTCTTTAACATGGTGGTCAATGATTAAGACATTTTTAGATGCCCCCATAAGCCTTTCCCCATCATCTCCAATCCTCTTTGCCTCATTACAGTCAAGCACAATAAGGGTCGCTCCTTTTATATAGTCAATGTCAAAGGAATGCCCTATCTCATCAATGCCCTTTAAAAATAAATATGCAGAAGGAACATCGTCTTGAGCAAAGAGCCTTACCTCTTTACCAACTGACCTTAAGGCAAGGCCAAGCCCAATTATGCTACCTATGGCGTCTCCATCAGGCCGTATATGACAGGTGATGAGAAAACGACCTTCTTTTTTGAGAATGTTTAGTGCCTTATCAAGATTATCAGCTTTATTTAAATGAGAATCATTGGCTGTTGCCTCTATCTGTCTCACGAATAAGCTCCTCTATCTTCATGGCATAGTCTAACCTGTCATCAAGATGGAATATGATGTCAATGGGCCTTTTAAGGGCAAGGGTCTTAAATATGTTCCTTTTTATAAAGCCCGCAGCGCTCTTTAAACCCTGCATAACCTCTTTTTTTTCATCATCGCTCCCATATACGGATACAAATACAGTTGCCTTTTTAAGGTCGTTTGTTACTTCAACCTCCACTACAGTAACCATGTTGCCTTTAAGCCTCGGGTCCTTTACGCCCTTCTGGAGCATAATGCCTATCTCTGAATGTATGAGCTCAGCCACCCTCCTTGCCCTGCTATACCGCATCATATTCACCGCCAAGATGTATTAACTCAAAAGATGTCTTTATTACTTCTGCATCTATATTGTTTTCAATAAAGCTCAATGCCTTATTCATAGCGGAATCAACAAATTGGCCGTTATTGCCAGTTATTGACAGGCCAATCTCTGCTTCATTGACCGCATCATTAAGCCCTACCTCAGCAATAGAGCAATTAAAACGGCTACATACCTTGGCAATAATACCCTTTATAACCTTCCGCTTTCCCTTTAATGAGCGGCTGCCATTTATTCTGAGCCTTACCCTGCCTACAGCAATTACCATAGTTATAGCGTTGCTTATAATGTTGGTCTTATCTCCTTCATTTCATATACTTCTATTACATCATCTACCTTTATATCATTGAAGTTCTCAAGTCCGATGCCGCACTCATATCCTGACGCCACCTCTTTTACATCGTCCTTAAAGCGTCTCAAGCTCTCTATCTTTCCTGTATAAACAACAACATTTTCCCTCAAAAGACGCGCGCTTGCCCCTCGCATTACCTTTCCATCAGTTACATAACACCCTGCAATTGTCCCGACCTTCGGCACCTTAAATGTCTGTCTCACCTGCGCATGGCCTGTTATAATCTCTTCATATTCAGGCTCTAACATCCCTGCCATTGCCTGTTTTATCTCTTCTATCGCATGGTAGATTACATCATAGAACCTGATCTCCACATGCTCATCCTTTGCCAGCGCCTTTGCCTGCGGATTTGGACGGGTGTTAAAGCCCACTATTATGGCATTTGACGCTGAGGCGAGAAGCACATCAGATTCAGATATCGCCCCTATGCCGGCACGCACAAGGTTTATCCGTATGTCATCTGTATTGAGCTTTATAAGGGCATCGCTAATCGCCTCAAGAGAGCCCTGAACATCTGTCTTCAATACGATATTAAGTTCTTTAATCTCCTGCTCCTTAAGGCGTTCAAACATGGTCTCAAGGGTCATCTTCTGGCTCTTTGCAAGTTCTGCCTCCCTCTGTTTCCTCTGTCTGTATTCCGCTACTTCACGGGCCTTTTTCTCGTCAGGTACTGCGACAAACTCAGCCCCTGCCTCAGGCACTCCATTAAGCCCCTGAACCTCAACAGGAACAGAAGGGGTTGCCTCATCAAGCCTTTCGCCCTTATCATTTATCATCGCCCTTACCCTGCCATAGTGGATACCGCATACAAGCGCATCCCCGCGCCTCAATGTCCCGTTAGATACAAGCAGGGTTGCAACAGGCCCCCTCCCCTTATCCAGACGCGCCTCTATTACATTACCCCTTGCAGGTGCGTCAGGATTTGCCTTTAGCTCCATGACCTCTGCCTGAAGAGCAAGCAACTCCAGAAAATCCTCTATCCCGATGTTCTTTTTGGCTGAAATCTCAACAAATATCGTATCACCGCCCCATTCCTCCG
>JALWQB010000008.1 GCA_026994795.1 Deltaproteobacteria bacterium | reverse complement strand
GAGGATGAAACAGAAAAAAATGCTGTAAAGTAATCCTTAACATCTTACTATATTAATAGTCAGGAAAATTGCTTTGTAAAAAGCTACCCACGTCATTCCTCGAAAATTAAGCGGTGGATTTTGGTTTTATCTCTTGACATAAAGATATATTTATGCTATTATTGTAATTAACTATTTTTTTTTTTTTTTCTATATCTATCTCTTATTTTCTTTTCTCTGCTGCTAATTTTTTTAAAATCAAACTATTTTACTTAATAAAAATGGAGGTTCTTTTATGTTATGCAAGATTAAATTCAGGCATCTTCTCACTATTGTCATGGTATTTTGGGCAGTAGTTCTGGCTGGTCAGGGGCTCTTCTTTTTGGGGCAGATCGGGGACATACATAATGGCATAAATAGGATTATGGGGATTAATCTGCGCCTTGCCGACCTTACGGGGGAGATATTAGAGGGGTTAGATAAGGTCTCTATTGAGATAGATGACAGGGCGCAGTCTAAAAGGGAAGTTGAACGCATAAGCGCGACCATATCAGAGTATGAAAGGGTGATTAATGACGCCCGCATAAACGGAAGGCTTAAAGAGGGGATTGAGAACCTTAAAAATGGCAGGGATGCCCTGTTAAAAGAGATAAACAGTGGCGGAGACGGTAAAAAGGGGCTTGAAGAGGCGCTTAAGGACTTTAAGGCGGCTATTAATACAATAGATGATGAAATAGATGCCATAAATAGAGCAACGGATAAAGAGATAAAAAAGACTATAAAGTCATTGTTTAAAAAGGCCGCAGCAATCTCGCTTGTTGCGATTTTATGCGGCATAACTTTAAATGCTTTTCTTTTAAGATGCTTTACGCAAAAGACAAAGGAGGTCTTTGAGAGGCTGAGGGATATAGCGACAGGGGCGTCAGACCTTACAAAGAGGATAGATGTGTCTGCCAGCACAGAGATTGACGAGATAGCCGGGCTGGTCAATCAGTTTATTGAGAGGATGCAGATGCTCATTAGAGATGTAAAAAAGGAGGGTCTTGATGTAACGGATAATGCCCTTCATATAACTGAGATGGCAAAACAGCTTACGGAAAACGCCCATGAGGGCGAGGTGCAGGCAGAGGAGGTCTCAAAGGCGGCAGGGGATACAGGCGCCCAGATGGAGAGCGTGGCAGCGGCAATGGAGGAGATGACTGCCACCATATCAGAGATATCGCAGCACACATCTACTGCGAGCCAGAGCGCCCAGACCGCCTCAAACCGTGCAACAGAGGCGAAGTCTCTGGTGGTTGATTTAAAAAACGCCTCAGATAAGATTGCAGAGATGAGCAACCTTATCGGCACTATAGCAGAGCAGACAAACCTTCTCGCCCTAAATGCCACTATTGAGGCGGCAAGGGCCGGAGAGACAGGAAAGGGCTTTGCCGTAGTGGCGAATGAGGTCAAGGAGCTTGCAAAACAGACGGCTGAGGCGGTAGAGCAGATAAATGTGAATGTGGCCACCCTTCAGGGCCTTGTAGATTCAGTAAGCGATGCAACTGACCAGATAGTTGAGGTAATAAATGAGGTAATGGAGGTCTCGGGCAATGTGGCGGCAGCGGTAGAGGAGCAGACCGCTACAACAAATGAGATAAGCCAAAACGCGCAGCAGGCCACGCAAAACGCCTCATATCTCGCTAATATGAGCCAAGGGATACTGGATACCAGCAAGATGACTGCGAAAGAGGCGGCAAAGGCAAAGGAATTTTCAGAAGGGCTCTCTGATGTTGCGAATAAATTAAAAGAACTGCTTGCTTCTTTTAATACTTAGAGTAAAGTATATTTAATAGGATTATTTCTTAATAGTATTTTTAAATAATAATTTTTATCTTTAAAATTTTGCCTATCGCATTTGGCCTTTGCTAAAGGGGGTAACTGGCTGATTTTATATTGTGACAGGAGGAGCAGTGAAATGTCCTCAGATAGTTTTATGGGCCTTAATATCGCCAATACCTTGCTTGAGGCCATATTAAAAGGCTCTATAAGCAGCATAATTATTACTGATAAGGATGCCAATATCCTGTATGTAAACAGGGCGTTTGAAGAGGCCACGGGCTATTCCATTAATGAGGTCCTGGGCAAGAACCCTCGTTTCTTAAAGAGCGGCCATCAGTCAGAGGAATTTTATGATGCTATGTGGAAGAGGCTTACGGCAAAACAGGCATGGAATGGCCGTTTCTGCAATAAGAGAAAGGATGGGTCATTATTCTGGGAAGAGGCAGCTATAACCCCTGTGTTAAATGATGATGGCGATATTGAATATTATGTTGCAATAAAAAATGATATTACTGATAAAATAAGGGCGGAAGAGAAATTAAAGGAGCATACTCGGCTTATTCAGACTATTATGGACAACAGTCAGGTGTGGATGGCCCTTATAAAGAATAGAAGGATAATGATGGCCAATAAGGCGCTATGTGATTTTTTTGAGATTTCTCAAGATGAGATAATTGGCAGGAGCACAAGGATATTCTTTTCTACAGATGAGGAGTTTGAACAGTTTGGGAAGAAGTTTTATGAGACCCTTTTAAAGGGAGAAAGACTTATGGTTGAGCATAAGATCTTTTTAAAGGGTGAAGAACGGTGGTTTGCTGTAAGCGCTACGCCTGTTAAAAAGGCGTCTATAGAGGAGATGGAGACTGTCTGGGTAGGTCAGGATATTACTGATTTAAAGAGGCTTCAGTTCCAGCTTAAGGAGGCAAAGGCGAAGGCGGAAAAGGCAAATCTGGCAAGGATGGGTTTTTTTGCCAATATCACCCATGAGATACGCACCCCCTTAAACGCCATAATAGGTCTTCTGGATATATTGAGGGAAAAATCCCTTAATAATGAGCAAATGCAATATATTGAGGCGATAAAATCCAATGCCCTGCACCTTCTTATGTTAGTAAACGACATTCTTGATGTGGCAAAGGCGGAAAAGGGAGGGCTTGTCCTCAACAAGCAGGATTGCGACCTGCGCGCCATGATAAGAGAGATTGTCAACAGTATGCGCTACATGGTGGAGAGCAAGGGCATTAAATTTTCGCTTGTCCTTCATCCCAGCCTGCCCAGATATGTAAGGGGAGATATTAACAGGATAAAACAGATATTTCTCAACCTCATAGGAAACGCAGTGAAGTTTACCTCAAAGGGTCGTATTACGGTAACCGGCAGCTTGGTTGGCAGGAAGGACAACGCCTATATCGTAAAATTTTCAATAGAAGATACAGGGATCGGCATTGAAAAGGACAAGCTGAAAGAGATTTTTGAGAGATTTACTCAGGTTGACTCATCCCTTACAAGGACGTCAAGCGGCACAGGGCTTGGCCTCTCTATCGTAAAGCTGCTTATAGGGCTTATGGGGGGCGAGATAGGCGTTGAGAGCGAGTTTGGAAAGGGAAGCGTGTTTTGGTTTACGCTTGAGCTTGAAAAGGGGGATGCGAACAAGATTAAGGAGACTTTCTCCCGGTCTCCTGAAACCCTTCCCCAATTTAGGGGAAAGGCGCTTATTGTAGATGACAACCCGATAAACCTTCAAATAGTATGTAATTTCTTTAAAAAACTTGGGGTTGCCTTTAAGACAGCGTTTAACGGCAAGGAGGCATTGAGGGAATTGAGGGCAGATAGTTATGATGTGGTGTTTATGGATGTGCAGATGCCGCTTATGGATGGAATTGAGGCGACGAAGAGGATAAGGAGCGGAGAGGCGGGGGAAGAAGCAAAGGATATACCGATTATAGCGTTTACTGCCCATACGTTTGAGGAAGAAGTCAAAAGGTGTATGGATGCAGGCATGAATGACTTTGTAACAAAGCCTGTATTTATAGAGAATATTATAGAGATATTAAGAAAATATTTGCCTAAGGTTACTGATATTGCCCCAAAATACGGGCCAGAAGACAATAAGACTCAATATATACAATCTTTTATTGCTGAAGAGGATGCGCCCCGAGAAGGAAGTTTGGCGTCTTATAAGATATTTAATCATAATGAGCTTATGAATAAGGCGCTTAATAGCGAGGAGATAGCCTCTCAGGTATTGGATATCTTTATGGAACAGGCGCCTCAGACCATACAGGAGTTAAAAGAGGCATTTCAAGCAGGTGATAATGAAAGGTTATTAGAGGCCTCCCATAAGCTAAAGGGCTCTGCCTTTACTATCGCCGCTGATAGGCTTGGAGAGATTTCAAGGCTCATAGAAGAAAAGGCAAGGCAGAATAATAAAGAGGAATTAAGCGCCCTTATTGAGGCGTTAGAGCCAAACTTTAATGATTTTAAGAAAAAGGTTAAAGAGATCTTAGAGTTTTATCCTTAATCGTCAGATGCTGCCTCCCTTATATCCTGTCTTATATAATCTATAGTTGACATCTATATCAGTGCATATAATATGGAGTAAAATATGGTTGCGCCCCCGTCTTGGAAGGGCGTTGCGTAATGGTTATAATGTCCGGGAGCCATTTTTATTTTAAGATTTTTAATATTATTTTAACTGGATAGGAGGATTATATGAAGATTGCCAAAGGGATTGTCGTTAAGAGGGCGCTGGCATGGTCTTTTGTTATGGCCTTTTTGACAATGGCTTTTGCCTCTTGCGCCCCGACTCAATCAAACTATGAGGGAGCGGCCGTGCTCGGGACAGTCGGCGCAGTCGCAGGCGGGCTCATAGATAAGAAAAACCCCTGGAGGGGCGCTGTTATCGGCGGCGCTATTGGCGCAGTGGCAGGGGCGGGGATTGCAGAGGTGAGCAAAAGGGCATCAAGAGAGGCATTAGCTACTGGAAGGCCTGTAGTATATGAGAGACAGACCTCAAACGGCTGGCAAAAGGTTGAGGCAACGCCTGTCAAGCGGAACGCCAAGAGATGCACAGTGGTTAAAGTATATGAAAATGGAAAGCTTATGAGTGAAGATTTACAGTGCGAATAGAGTAATCTTATAAGTTCATAAAGAGATATATGTAATTATCAGCCTTTTTATATGTTATTTTTAAATAAAAAGCGTCATAATATCTTTTTCTATTTGTTGATAGCCTGTATTGCGCTGTTGTCGCCCTTATCAAAGGACGTAATGGCGCGCATATACATAGACATAACCGCTCCAATACTCAGGAAGATACCAATAGAGATAAGGCGGGCCAAGGCATATCCAAATACATTTGAGAATAAGGAATTATCTAAGTCCATTTCAAATATCGTAGGAAATGACCTTGAGTTTCATGGTTTTTTTAAGGTATTTCTGGATAATATCACTCCAACTACTTCATTTAATAGCGATTCTGACGTGCCTTGTGAATATTACATTACAAACAGCCTTAAAAGACGAAAGGATAAGATAACAATAGAGCTCAGGCTGTTTGATGCAAAAGATAATGATATGCTTGCTGGCAGGCGGTATAAGGGCTCGAAAGATGAGGCGACCATACGAAGGATCGCCCATAGATTCTCAGACCTTGTTGTGCAGGTGCTGACAGGAGGGCATGGGGTAAGCCTTTCTAAGATAGCCTTTATTGCATCAGATAAAAAGAGGTCATCTATATTTACTGCTGATTTTGACGGCTTTAACCTTCAAAAGATGCTTGAAGGAAAAGCGATAAAGTTAAGCCCTGCAATCTCGCCTGATGGCAGGTGGCTTACCTATACGTCCTATGTTACTGGAAGACCTTTTATGTATATTCAGGATATGAGGACAAAGAGGGTGAGAAGGCTTACGGGATTTAGCGGCATAAATATCTCTTCGGCATGGCGACCTGATGGAAGGAGGCTTGCGGTAACTTTGAGCAAAGATGGAAATCCTGATATATATCTTATTGATACTACAGGAAATATCCTTGAGAGATTAACCCGCGGCCCTGGCATTAACTGTTCCCCGAGCTGGTCGCCTGACGGCGGCGCGATAACATTCGTATCTGACAGATATGGAAGGCCTCAGATATTTGTTATGGACATGACGACGCGAAAGACAAGGAGGATTACCTATAAAGGCGGATATAATACTGACCCAAAATGGTCTCCGAGGGGGAATAAGATAGCGTATGTTAGCTATATTGAAGGGCATTTTCAGGTGTTTACAATATCTCCCATGGGCGGAGAGCCAACGCAGCTGACCTTTTCAGGCAACAATGAAAATCCGTCATGGTCGCCTGACGGCAGACAAATCTTGTTTTCTTCTGACCGCTTAGGCAAAAAGGCCATATTTGTAATGGATGTTAATGGGAGGCGGCAGAGAAGGCTTATAGACATAAAGGGAATGGAGACAAAGATGCCGTTTTGGGGCCCTAATAAGTTTAGGTAATTAAGCGTAAGTACGGAACGCCCTATCCGCTGCGGGCTTCGCCCTTGCGGATTGCCGGCAAGTGACCCTTGTCGTTAGACTGAAATAAGTAATTGACATGAAACAATATAAGGGATAAGAGAAATGGATTATGGTAATTCATTTTCATCCTCATGCTTATGAACGAATGAAAGAACGAGGCGCTACTGAAAATGAAGTTAAAAGTACTATAGAGAAAGGTGAACAGTTTCCAGCTAAATATAATCGTACAGGATTTCGACGCAACTTTTCGTTTAATGGTGAGTGGCGCGGTAAGTATTATAGAATCAAACAAGTAGAAGTTTTTGCTATTCAGGAACATACTGATTGGTTAGTCATTACAGTTATTACGCGCTATTTTTAGATATTTAAAAGGAGGGGTATATATATGAAATTCACATATGATCCTCGTTATAACATCGCTTATATCAAATTTTATGAAAAGACTACTGAGGTGGAAACTATTCAAATTAGCGATGAATTGTTTATAGATATGACTCCAGATGGAATAATTTATGGAATTGAGCTTTTAAATGCAAATAAACAATTACAATGTACAGATAAAGGTAAACTTGCAGTTATCAACGGAGCTACGGGTGAACAAACAGAAATTTCTCTATCTATAGGTTAAAAGTACATTGTTTTATTGATTACAGCATTAACAGAGAAGTAAAAGGGGATTAAATAATATATCAGTTTTAATTGGTGATAAGAGCTATTTTCGCATATATACATTAAAAGTAGTAGAGAATATTAAAAAGAAAAAAGAGTCTAACAAATCGGTGCAGGGGGGCTGTCAATCTGCGGCGTTGCCCTTGCGGATTGCCGGTAAGTGACCCTTGTCGATATGTCTATTTATTTTTATATGTGCGACGAGTTTTAGAGTAATCTTTGGAAAGGGGGGCGCTATGTATTTTCACTGCCATAATACATTGCATAAAAAGGGCGTTTTTATTGCGTTGAATATTCTCTGTTCATTATTCGCGCTTGCGTCCTGTGTTGATCAAGGCCAGATTACATTTTTGGAAAAGCGGGTTTACAGCCTTTCACTCCAAAATCAGCAATTTAAGCAGGAAATTGATGATTTAAAAGAAGAGATTTCCGACATTAAGAGTCAAATGGCTAATTATAAGGGCAAGGAGCTTATATCTTTAAGGAGCAGGCAGGCGAAATTTCAGAATATGGTTGAAGAGACAAAGGCGGAGATATTGAGGATAAGCGGGCTGATAGAAGAGATGAAGCATAATGAGCTCTCTTTAAAGGGTGAATATGAGGCTCAAATTAAGGCAATAAAGGCGGATGTTGACAATTTGAGAAGGGAATTGAGGGTCTTAGGTTCTGCTTCTTCTGCCAGTAAAGAGAATGGCGGGGCGGGGGGACATGGAGGAGGCGTAAGAGAGAGGAGAGCCGGCGATACGGCGGATAAGGCGAGGGTAAACAGTATTGACAGGTATCAAAAGGCGCTCGCTCTTATAAAGTCAAGGAAGTTTAAGGAGGCAAGGCTCTCTCTTGAGGCGTATATAAAGGAATTTCCAGAGAGCAGCCTTATACCGAATGCCTACTTCTGGATTGGAGAGTGCGAATATAGTCTAAGGCGCTATGAAGAGGCTATTTTGGCCTATGAGAAGGTGATAAAGGATTTCCCAAAGAGCAATAAGGCCCCGTCCGCTCTTTTAAAAGAAGGGATGGCATTTTTAAAGCTTGGAGACCCTGAAAGCGCCAAGATAATATGGAAGAGGCTTATAAGGCTTTATCCACGCTCTGATTCAGTACAGACTGCCAAAAAGCAGTTAAAGAGGATTAGATAATGTGATAATAAGGTCATTACTAACTGCCTTTATTATATTGAATTTAATTGGCAGTTCTATTTTATTCATTCCGTCTGTCGCCTCTTCTTCCGCTCAATCCATAGAAGTAGGGGTCTTGTTTGACCTCTCAGGCCCGAATAAGGCGATAGGCGGCGCTATGCTCTCAGGGGCAGAGGCGGCGATGCGTCTTCTTAATTCAATCCTGAAGGATAAGGGCATAAGTTTAGACCTTGTAATATCTGATACGCAATCAAACAGGACAAGGCTTCTTATTGGGGCAATGAACCTTGTCAGGAAAAAGGGAGTGGATGTAATTATCGGGCCAAGCTCGCCTTATCTTGCAAAGACCCTTATGGCATTTTCAAATGCCCATCATATCCCTGTAATCCTTACGGCCAATAAGTATCCACTTATGCCGTATCCGTGGAATAAGGATTTTAAGTGGCTGTTCAGCGTCTCGCCTGACATAAGAAATATGGTAAAGTCCTTTTTAATGAGGCTAAGACAAAAGGGAATCCAAAGGATCGGCCTCCTTATTCAAGATGGCGCAAAAGGCACGTATTTTAATAAGGATGAGGGCTGGATAAAGGCATATTCCACTGAGATTGGCATTGACATAGAGTGTGCGCTTGGTTTTAAGCCAACAGATACTGACTGCTCTTATCAGCTTGCCCATTGCAGGGAGATGGGCGCTCAACTTGTCCTGTACAGGGGGGAGAGGAGTTTTTTTAATGTCCTTGCCTCATCCTTAAAAATGGTTCAGATCCCAGTTGGCTTCCTGTTTGACATCTATCCTGAGAGACAATTCCCCGCCCCCGTATATGTTCAATATCCTGTAACGCTTAAAGGAGATAAAGAAGGGGGAGGAGGGGCAATAGATAGTATAAATGCGATTAGGTTTAAAAATGTTATGGGCATACATGATGCTGCGCAAGATAGATATATCGCCTATTCTGCCGTTGCATGGGATGCCGTGTTTTTACTCTCAGGGGCGGTAAAAAAGGGATATTTTTCAAAGAGACCAGTTCCTGAGGCCATAAGAGAAGGGCTTGAAAGAACGCGCGTTAATGGGGTATTAGGTCAATATAATATGACTCCCAAATATCATAGCCCATTGCCTAAAGGGGCGCTTGGAATAATTGTGATAAGATGATAGGATTTTTTTAGGTCTTATCAGGGCATTGGTATAGTGTCGTGTCATGTATGAAATGTTGTAATGCGCTGTATTTTTTTGTGCATGCAAGGCGCGTATTGAAGAGCATAATGGATTATGTGACTCAATCCACCACGATGCAGGCCTGAAAAAAGACAAGC
>JALWQB010000007.1 GCA_026994795.1 Deltaproteobacteria bacterium | reverse complement strand
ATGTATGAGAGGGGATGATTACCTCATCTCCAGGGTTGAACTGACACAGTGCTACCGCTATCTCAAGGGCGCATGTAGCATTATTTACTGCAAAGGCATAAGGTGAAGATATATATTCCTTAAATTTTTCTTCAAATTCCCTTAAAAATCTCCCCTGCGTCAGCGGATTAGCATTCTGCATAGCATCCAAAACCACTGCCGTTTCTTCTTCAGTATAGCGATGCGCCCGCCCGCTAAAAGGGATTTTGAATTCCATGCTATTCAGCCTCCAGAAGTTTTTTGAGTATTGTCTCAATCTCCTTCTCATAAAAAGGCACAGGGTTTTGATCAAGCGCTGCCTTAAGCTCCATAGTATCCTCAATAAGGCGTGGTATGTCCCCTTCTGTTACCCCAAATGCCCTCAAATTAGAAGGGATACCAATCCTTTTCCATACATCAAAAAAACTGTTGAGAAACGATGATGGCTCTCCTTCATAAAGGTCAAAATAATCAGTATATCCATTTTTGATATTAAATTCAATTACATGAGGCAAAAACACAGCCCCTGCAATCCCGTGTGGCACCCTGAAATGCACCCCAAGGGGATATGAAAGGGCTGCTGCTGGGCCTGTGCCTGAGTGCATCAGGGCTATGCCTGCAAGGTGCGCGCCGAACATCACTTCTGTCCTGAGCTGTATATCATCAAGATTGTTGACAAGTCTGGGCAGGGCATTAAAGACGCACTTAAACCCCTCCCTTGCAAAGAGACGCGCCATAGGGTTGGTTGCCTTTGCTACATACGCCTCTACTGCATGAACTAAGGCATCCGCACCTGAAGAGACCGTGGGTTTCAAAGGCAAAGATAAGGTGAGTTCAGGGTCTAAGATCGCATAAGATGGCCGAATCGCATCACCGTTTATGCCGAGCTTTCGGCTTTCCTCTGTATCTATAAAAGAGGCGTTTGGGGTAACCTCGCTCCCTGTGCCAGCAGTAGTGGGAATGGCAATAATTGGAAGCACCGGCTCAGTCATCTTATCAAAGCCACGATAACTGATGGCAGGTCCATGATTATTCATTAATACTGCCATAGCCTTGGCGCAATCAAGGGTGCTCCCACCGCCTATGCCGACAAAGGCATCCAGTTTGTGGCTATTGAAAGTATTACGCAGCTTTTCTAAAAAGTCATAAGTTGGCTCTGGTTCTGTGCAACTGCCTATTACTGTTTCAGTAGCAACTGAACTCATTGAATGTATAAGCATTTCTATCACTGGAAGATTTTTAAGATTATCATCTACAACAATCCCAAGCCTGAACCAATTTCCAGATGTTAATATACTGCTTATAACCTTTCGTATGCCTTGACCGAAAAATATTTTAGTTTTTAAATAAAACTGCATAGTATGACCGAAATATCCATAACATCAGCTAAACAATTTTTAATAAACGTTTATAATTTTCTAACTCACCTATATCAATATAATTTTTTTCTATTATTGGATACGAGATAACTCTCTCTCCCTTTTCCAAAAGTAATTTAATTAAAGAAGACATATCAAAGTATGATGATTTAGGTATAAACGATAAAACTTTTTTATTTAAAAGATAAAGTCCTGTATTAATATAAAAATTATATTCAGGCTTTTCAGTAAAAGCCTTTACATTTCCATCAATATCAGTTTCCAAAATACCATATGGCACTTTATAATTTTTAAGACATCCTACAATTGTCATACAAGCATTATATCGTTTGTGAAAAGCTAATACATCGCTATAATCAATATTTAATAACACATCACAATTTATAACAAAAAAATTATCTTTAGTTAACCTATCGCTTAAAAGACTCAGACTACCAGCTGTCCCTAAATAGTCATCTTCATATACAAATGATATCTTATAATCTTTTTTAAAACTATTAAAATAGGCTTCTATCATCTCTCCTTTATAATTTAATGTAATATAAAAATCTTTAATACCATAAGAAAAAAAACTTTTTATAGTATATTCTATAATTGGTCTATCTCCTATAGGCACTAATGGCTTAGGTAGGACATAAGTTAAAGGAGCAAGACGAGTTCCTTTTCCTCCAGCCATAATAACAACAGATGTATCAATCTCTACTGCCTGTTTACTTAATTTACTTGTAGGATTAAAACTTAAAATGTCACTCCAAATCCTATAGTCAACTAACTCTAACTCCTTATTAACAATTGGTATTAAATCAATTTTATTATCTAAAAAATATTCTCTTAATAATTCAAAAGATAACTGATTGTCGTATAATATTATAGGATTTTTATTATAGATATTTTCAATTGTTCCATCTAACTCACCTGTATTAATAATATATCGCCTTATATCACCATCTGTTATAGTAC
>JALWQB010000006.1 GCA_026994795.1 Deltaproteobacteria bacterium | reverse complement strand
GTAAGGTAGCTGGGTAGGTGCGACTAACTCGCGATTTTATTTTTCACGGGAAATATAAGTATCGTTGTAGGGTTAAAAGGTGGCGCTAAGGGCGCTTTCGCCAATGGGCTATGTCTTAAGGGGTTGGTCTGGGCAATGAGCAATGAGGGAGGAGATAAGGACTTTATAAGGCTATTTTCTATAATTGCCCCCCTATTTGAGGTTATTATCATAACAGAGCCTCCTGGCCCAAGGCAGCCAATTACGATAGAGGAATGGAAAAGACACCTTGATAATAGCACCCTTTTGTCAACTACGCCCCAACACACAATAATCATGGAAAAATCATGGGATAAGGCGCTTAATACAGGCATTAGTAAGCTTTTGAACAGGGAAGACTTATTAACAGTGTCAGGGTCTCTATATCTTTGCGGCGCAGTAAGAAATTATCTTATCAGTCATACAACATCTTAAAGGGCGTATTGTTATTAAAGATGCCTTTTAAGCCGTCATAATAGGCCCTATACAGCAATAAAAGCCTCTTTTTCTTGTGGCTTCCGCGCAATATTATAAGAATGGAGTATGCCATAAGGCTTATTAATAAGTCTTTATAAAATAATGGCCTCTTCTTAATGGCATGAGATGCGACCCATATCAAGTTCCTCTTTGCAAAATACAGGCGCCATGCCTTCTTATAGGGGAGCAGTAAAGAGGCATCCTTCTGACCCTTGTGTCTGATTACGGCATCTGTTGAAAGGATAAGCCTTCCCACCTTTTTCAGGCGCAATGAATATTCTACATCGTCGTGAAAGATAAATAAGCGCTCTAATGGAGGCCCTACCTTTTTTACTGTATCCTTTAAAAGTAAGGGGCCTACAAAAGAGGTATAGTCTATTTCTATTGGCCTTCCCTCTCTATAATATGAAGGTGGGACAGGATATTGAAGGGATGGGAAAAAGCCAGTTTTTCTAATCCAGCCCCTATGCTCCTTTTGAAGCCTTCCATTAAATGAGACCACCTTTGGCGCAATGCCAATAATTGGGGGATTTGGTCCTGTTTTATCAATAGAGACGTTATGGGAAAAAAGACTTACAAGCCTTTGAAGACAATCTGCATCAGGCATGACATCATCGTCCATAAGCCACAGGCCGTCAATATCTGCCTCTTTATCTTCAACAGCAAGCTGAATGCCATATTTAAACCCGCCTGCCCCTCCCACATTCTTATTTGTGCGCACATAAAAGATAGTAGTGTTTTCACCCTGATAATTCCTTATGTCAGCAAGCGAGGCAGATGATATATTGAAAATGCCCCTGTCTTCAAGATGGCTCAAGAAAAGGGCTTTCCCCCCATGGGCCCTATTCTTTTTATAAGCTCCTAAGAACCCTTTTTCATACAATAGGTCATGGGTGCCATCTGTGCTATTGTTATCTATGATGTAAATGCACTTTACAGGGTATGATTGGGCTAAGATTGCATCCAAACAGTTTATTAATAGTCTTTTTCTGTTAAATGTAACGATAATAACGCCTATTTGCATATCCTTCTTATTCAGCCCAAAAGCTCCACACCCTTAACTGCCCCAGTGCGCTTGAACGCAATCTTACAAAGTATTCCCCTTTTTTCAGGCGATTATATATTGAAAAAGGCAGGGTAATGGCAATAGTATCTCTCTTGCCTCCTTGATTATCCCCTTCCTCTCCACCCTTTATATGTGTTGTAATGTCCTTGCTTGCCATTGGAATAAAGTATGTATTTATACCGATCTCAAGGAAAAATGACTCCTTTTGATGGCCTGATTGAGGTTTAAGGTCTATATGAAAACATGGGGGGCTATGAGTATGAGAAAGCCTTTTTATTGGCAGGCAAGTATCACCCATAGAAAAGGAATTTTCCTTTAAGATTGAAAAGATAGAGTTGAGCCTTTCAGGGCGTAAATAGTGTTTTTCCATAAATGCCCTCTTTGCCTCCCCCATAAACTGAGCCTTTTTCTCTTGTGGGCAGGGGCTCTGGTTCCAATAGTGCACCATCTCAGATGAAGGCACGCATAATACAGTTCCACCCCCTTTAATAGCCTCATAGGT
This sequence comes from Deltaproteobacteria bacterium, assembly GCA_026994795.1. GTDB lineage: Bacteria > Desulfobacterota > Dissulfuribacteria > Dissulfuribacterales > Dissulfuribacteraceae > JALWQB01. The sequence continues at coordinate 7,569 of JALWQB010000006.1, read as the reverse complement.
AAAGTCCGTATCTTCAAAATACATAAAAAACCTCTTATCAAACACCCCATTTTTATGGCATTTACACCAGTCTAAATCCACTAAAAGACACGCCCCAGAAAGAAATGGCTCAACAAATGGCTTATCCTCCTTCCAAAATGCCTCAAACCTTGAAAGCCACAGTTGCTCCACATGCACCCTATCAAGAGGGTGAATATTTGCCATATAAAGCATTAATTCCCATGAAAGGCTCATGCCAAGAGATGGGGGAAGCCTAAATCCCATCTCATCATCCCAAAAAAACCTTGGGCCTGCTACATGCGCCTTAAGCCCCACCATCGCATCTAAAAGGGCGTCTATAGAGCCTCTACACGGCCTTACATCAGGATTTATAATAAGGCCATACCTGTTATTTACCTCAAAGACGCCAGCATTTACAGCCCTTCCAAACCCAAGGTTTGCCTCTGGCCTTAAGAGATTTACCCTTTTTTTTGAGCTTATCGGGATAGCGGCATTAAAAGAAAGGGAGTTATCAACTATAATAACCTCTGTTACATACCTTTCTGCATCTAAAAGGGAGAGCAGTTCATTTATATGGTCTTCTGTGTAATAGTTTACAATAATTGCGCTAATCATAGATATAATCTGATATAATTCAAACCCTCTTTGCCTTAAAGATTATCTCAGCAGTAAGCAGTTCTTCCTCAGTCCCAAGCCCGTTTTTAACGAGCATATCTATTATCCTTCTGCCATGAGGCGTGGGCTCATGCCTTACCCTTTCATAGTGGATAAGCTCAAGACCCGCATCTTTTAAGAGGTTATTAAAGGTATTTAAGGTAAAGAAGCGTATATGGCTTACACATAAGATACCCCATGGAATATACTCAAAGTCTCCTGATAAGAGCTGTCTTACAACAGTCCAGTGTGAGGCATTAGGTATGCTCCCAGTAAAAAGCCCCCCTTTTTTAAGCATATCCCGCACCTTTTTTAAGGCGCTCCACGGGTCATACATGTGCTCAAGCACATCTGCCATGTGTACCACATCAAAGCGGACAGGGCAGGTGATGTCTTCAAATCTCTCGTTAAATACCTTATCGTATATCTCTTTTGCCCTTAAAGCCAGGACGCTGTTTATCTCAACGCCAAATAAGCGCCTTGGAGAGAGCTTATCCCTTATGAGCCTACCGAACCCGCCTTCAGAGCACCCAACATCTAATATATCCTCAGCATCAGATGGGATAAGGTGTATGAGGTCATCCCTTATTGCAGAAAGACACCCTGCAAACTTATGCACAAAAGAAAACGGCGCTATGACCCTTTTAATGTCCTCAGCGCCTTTATCCCCGCCTCCCAACCTTAATAAAGATTCAATGTTCTCAAGGCCACTTTCCTTAAAGGCCAGAAGGTCATTTACAGTAAAGGCCATACATGAGCTATCAAGCGTCTTTACATGAAGGGATGGCATGGATGACGACATACCATCATAAGGCAAGTCGCATGCCCTACACCCCCCATGCTCAAGTATATGGCGGGATACCTCTAAGAATGTAGGGGCATCAAGGTATGGAAAGGGGACTGATGCGTTTTGCCCAGTTGATGTAGAGACATTAAATAGAGGCCCAACAACTGCACCTCTCTCAATAGACCTTGAGATGCCCTCTATACTCTCTTTTGAAAGAACTACCTGAGGGTAAGATACGAATATAATAAAGTCTAAGGCATGACAATCCCCTCCATTACGACAGCGCCTCGTATAGGCTTCTATAATGGGGTGCTTGAGTAAAGAGCCAATAGATGTTGAAAATGAAAGCCTTATAATCGGGATAGATGTAAGCTCTTTAGTCTTTTCAAGGCAATACTTATAAGAAAACTGCACCTCGTATATAGAAAGCGCAACATCATCTGTCCATACAATAGCCAGTGCCTGAGGCCGTGTGTTAGAGGACTGAGGACTGAGTGATGAGGACTGAGGACTGAGGACTGAGGACTGAGTAACTTTATCCCCTTTATCCCCTCTACAACCTCTATCCCCTCTATCCCTCATAAACATCTGCCCACACCATCTCCTTTTTCCTCACTACCCTATCACCCAGCACAATATCCTCCTCTCTTATGACAATATCACCTGCCCATACATCGCATTCCCTGCATAATGGGACATCTTCTTTTCTGCCCTCTTGATGAAGCCTTCTTATACGCATTATTGGCTCTCCGTTAAATATATCTTCAATAGATTCAGTTAATACATTGCCAATACACTCATCAATAAATATATCTTCACAGCAAAGGCCAACCCTTCCGTCCCAGCCTATGACCATCTGCCTGTATAAAAGGGGGCACGGCCTTAAAGAAACCCTGTCTCTCACCCCCTCATCAATATACTCAATAAGCCTCTTAGAAGATACTGGCCTAAACCTTGATACAGTTATATTACATGCCCCGTCTATCCAGTTCATTACATATTCGCTTATATCACGCTCAGACACCTGTGGATATGCCACCATGTTGAAGTGCAGGCGAGGTAGCTCACTCCCCTTGCGAGCCTTTAACTCTATAAGCCTTTTTACATTGTCTGAGACAGTCATTAAGTCCGAGCCAACCCTTATTGAATTGTTAATTGCCTCATTTGCCGTATCAATGGATAGGCTTAACCAGTCAAGCGGAAGGTCAATAAGAAACTCTGCCCACTCCATTGAGAGCAACATACCGTTTGTCATAAAGCCTATACTAAGCCCCTCAATCACTCTTGCGCTTAAAAGCATCTGCCTTAACTCAGGATGAAGCAACGGCTCTCCTGCCCCGTGAAAGCATAGGGTTATATCATGATTATTATGGCTTGTATGGTTTTTACTTATAGAGTTAAGCTCTGCCAAGACCCTTTCCCAGATGTGGGGTTTCATATAGCCCTTTTTTCTCTTATGGGGCGCATTAATGCCGTGAAAATGGCAGAACTTACAGCGAAGGTTGCAGAAATTCGTTGTCTCAAGTATTATCTCTTTTGGAAACACCTCTTAAAACTCCATAGATTTCATCTCTCATAGATGGGACTAATCTTTTTATAGCGGATGTAATCAGGGTTAGCCTCCCCCAATCCCTGTGAAATACAGGAAGCAGCCCGTATTCCATGCTCATTATCTCAAGGCCGTTAACGGAAAACATATAAGATAGCTCAGTTATGGTAAATTCCCTTATGTGGTCATAGGTTCCTTCAACCTCAACTGGCACAACAGGGGGGTTTGGAGAGCGATTAAACAACAATCTGCACCTGTTCTCAAGACGGCTCAGGTTTGGGGTTGAAAATATCACTATGCCATCATCCCTTAACACCCTCTTTATCTCCCTTATGAGCATCATGGCGCACTCTACTTTAAGGTGCTCTATTACATCACAGCAAAATACGACATCAAACACCCTATCTCTAAACGGAAGCCCCTCGTTTAATTCCTGCAATATTATCGCTACCTTATTCTCTTTTAAAAATGAGAGATATTTTGAAGAACGCACATAAGAACGGCCTATATGCTCGGTTGATACAATGCCATTACAGAGCCTTCCAAGCATTGAGGCCAGAAGGCCAAAGCCCGTCCCTATCTCAAGGACACTGGGGCTTCTAGGGGCAGCACAGGGCATTGCCTCAGTAAAAAAGAGCCTTATAATCCTCGTATAGTGCCTCTTCCACCACCATATCTCATGATCTTTAAGGTCTATATCCTTAAATATCTCCCTTAACCTGCGGACAATAGAGTCTATTTCATCTGATATGTCTCTGCTTCTTTTTTGAGTCATAACATGGCCTAATAACTAATAATAGTCCTGAATCGGCCTTACCTGCATCTGTCTTCCCCTTACTGCCTCAATTGCGCAAAGGGCTGCCTGCGCCCCCTGTATTGTGGTAAAATATGGTATCTCATACTCAAGGGCAGCACGCCTTAAGTAATAGGAGTCTGACCTTGTGGTCTTTCTGCCGCTTGGCGTATTGACGACAAGGTGGATCTCTCCGTTCATCATAAGGTCAACTATGTTGGGTCTTCCCTCTGATACCTTAAAAACAGTCTTTGCATCAATGCCATTTTGATTTAAAAACCTTGCAGTGCCTTCAGTTGCAAATATCTTAAAGCCAAGCTCACGAAGCCCCCTTGCAACATCAAGCGCATTGGCCCTGTCCCGCTTTTTTACGCTAAAAAAGACATTCCCCTCAGTCGGAAGCACCATATTGGCTGCAAGCTGGCTCTTATAAAATGCCATGCCAAAATCCTCATCTATGCCCATTACCTCACCTGTTGACTTCATCTCAGGCCCAAGCACAGGGTCAACATCAGGAAAACGCATGAACGGAAACACTGACTCCTTTACTGATACATGGGTTGGGAATTGTTCCTTTGTAAACCCAAGCTCAACGAGGCTCTTTCCAAGCATTACCTTTGTAGCGAGCTTTGCAAGGGGGACACCTGTTGCCTTGCTCACAAACGGCACTGTCCGAGATGCCCTTGGATTTACCTCAAGGACATAGAGGGTATCGTCCTTAATGGCATACTGGACATTCATAAGCCCGATAACGCCAAGCTCCTTTGCCATGCCCTTTGTTGCAGAGATTATCTCATGTATCATTGCCTGAGAAAGCGTCCTTGGGGGCAGGACACATGCAGAGTCCCCTGAATGTATCCCCGCCTCCTCTATATGCTCCATAATCCCGCCAATCACCGTAATCTTTCCATCTGATATGGCGTCAACATCCACCTCTATTGCATCCTCTAAGAACTTATCAATCAATACGGGATGGCCCTCTGATACCTCTACTGCCTCTACCATAAAGTCTTTAAGCTCTGCCTCGTCAAAGACTATCCTCATTGCCCTTCCGCCAAGCACATAGGATGGACGCACCACTACAGGATAGCCTATCTCATTACAGATAGATATGGCCTCTTTAAGCGTGGTAGCAGTGCCATTTGAGGGCTGTTTAAGCCCGAGCTTTTTGAGCATCTCCTGAAAGCTCTTCCTATCCTCTGCCCTATGAATGCTCTCAGGGGGGGTTCCGAGTATAGGCACCCCTGCCCTTGAAAGCTCCTTAGAGAGATTCAAAGGGGTCTGGCCCCCAAACTGGAGTATTACCCCAAATGGCCTTTCTCTCTCAATAATGTGCATTACATCCTCAAAGGTAAGGGGTTCAAAATAGAGCTTATCAGATGTGTCATAATCAGTGGATACAGTCTCAGGGTTAGAGTTTACCATAATGCTCTCCATGCCCTCTTCCTTTATGGCAAAAGAGGCATGGCAGCAGCAATAGTCAAACTCTATGCCCTGACCAATCCTGTTTGGCCCGCCTCCAAGTATCATCACCTTCTTGCCCTTGGTTGAACGCGCCTCATCCTCCACCTCATAAGACGAATAATAATATGGCGTGTATGCCTCAAACTCTGCAGCGCAAGTATCAACCAGTTTATAAACAGGGGTTATGTTGTTCTTAATGCGCAACTGTCTCACTTCATAAGGGGAGCTATCAGAAAAAGAGGCGATTTGCCTGTCAGAAAAGCCCATTCTCTTTAGCTTATATAAGTTTTCAGGTAAGAGACAGTCCTTTTTAAGAGAACTCGCCCTCCTTCCCTCATCTACAATCTTTTTTATCTGATGGAGAAACCACGGGTCAATCTTTGTAAGGCTGTTTATCTCCTCTATTGAAAAGCCCATATCCATTGCTATAGGGATATAAAATATCCTCTGAGAATTGGGTGTCCTGAGCCTCTTTATGACCTCCTCGCGCTCAAGCTCTATGTTGCCAATGTCAGGGTGCCTTTTGTCAAAGCACAGGCCATGGCGCCCTATCTCAAGTGAGCGAAGCCCCTTTTGAAGCGCCTCCTTAAAGGTCCTCCCTATTGCCATTGTCTCGCCAACACTCTTCATAGAGGTTGTAAGTATGTCTTCTGTCTCAGGGAACTTCTCAAATGTCCACCTTGGAATCTTTACAACGCAGTAATCTATGGTTGGCTCAAAAGAAGCCATAGTCTCTTTGGTGATGTCGTTGGGTATCTCATCAAGGGTATATCCTATTGCAAGTTTTGCTGCTATCTTTGCTATTGGAAAGCCAGTGGCCTTTGAGGCAAGCGCTGAAGAGCGCGATACCCTTGGGTTCATCTCAATAACCACCATATCGCCATTTTCAGGGTTTATTGCAAACTGAACATTTGACCCCCCTGTATCAACGCCAATCTCCCTCATAATGGCTATGGCAGCGTCACGCATCCTCTGATACTCCCTATCTGTAAGGGTCTGGGCAGGGGCAACAGTGATGGAATCGCCTGTATGGACGCCCATAGGGTCAATATTCTCAATACTGCATATTATCACGCAGTTATCCTTTGCATCCCTCATGACCTCAAGCTCAAACTCCTTCCACCCGATGACGGACTCTTCAAGCATGACCTCGTGTATAAGGCTCAGTTCAAGGCCGTGTGAGCAGATATCCTCAAGCTCTTCCATGTTATATGCAATGCCGCCTCCTGTGCCGCCAAGTGTAAAGCTCGGCCTCACTATAACAGGAAAGCCAAGTGAGGCTATTGCCTCGCGTGCCTCAGCCATTGAGCGGACAATGACGCTTTCTGGCACCCTGAGACCAATGCGCCTCATTGCCTCGCGAAACCTCTCCCTATCCTCTGCCTTGTGGATTACATCAGGGGATGCGCCTATCATTGTAACGCCAAATTCCGCAAGCACTCCCTTATCTGCAAGCTGAATGGCTGTGTTAAGGCCAGTCTGTCCGCCAAGCGTGGGCAGTATGGCGCAGGGACGCTCCTTTTCTATCACCTTTGCCACTGCCTCAGGGGTAATGGGCTCAATGTATGTCCTGTCCGCTGTCTCAGGGTCTGTCATTATGGTAGCAGGGTTTGAATTGACAAGCACAACCCTGTAGCCGTCTTCTTTAAGGGCCTTACACGCCTGCGTGCCTGAATAGTCAAATTCACATGCCTGACCTATGACAATAGGCCCAGAGCCTATTATGAGTATTGTTTCAAGGTCTGTCCTCTTTGGCATCTCATTCTCCTGACTGCATGATTACATAATTGCATACATAATGTATAAATATCTCGTTTGAATAACGACAGACCATACTAACTAATAAGACGGCAGGGGTCAATTATCAAATCATAAATCAAAATGAGGACTGAGGATTGAGGACTGAGGACTGAGGACTGAGTGCTGAGTGTTTTAATAGGTAGAAAAATCAGGCATTCAGTGCTCAAAATTTTAGTCTGCAGGATGTGGTGTAGTATGGGGGTAGGCTGCTGAAGGGGGCATTACCGCCCCCCCTCTTTAAGGGCGCTATTTTTTAATTACCCTGACATGGGCAATTTTCACAGCCATAATAACCGCCGCCCATGCCCATTGGGCCGCCTCTCATGCCACGCCCGCGAGACTGAGAGCGCCATGCAGGATAACCTGTCTGTGCGTCTCTTAAGGTTACAGTCGTTCCGCCAATACTAACAGAGGTTGCCACTTTTCTGGTTGTGCCATCAGAGAGGGTTATTTCCATCCCATCTATCTTTACATTCTCTCCGACTGCAGGATATGAAAGCCCCTGAGACTCCCAATACCATA
>JALWQB010000005.1 GCA_026994795.1 Deltaproteobacteria bacterium | reverse complement strand
TCTTCATGAAGCTCTTGGATATAAAACTCCTGCAGAAGTTTATTTTAAATATTGCAATAATGAGCATGTTAATGATCCACCTTAAAAAACCTCATTTTTTGTCTTGACATTGGGGTCCACCTCATTGTTCCCAGGAAGAACAGCCATCCTATTTGTTCGTGCTGTAAAAAGCCTGGCAGCACATACGATCATCTTCCAGTCAGGGAGTTCATATTACCTCCTATATGGGGGATAATGGTAGTTCTTCTTTATAGTATGAGACGTGTGAATTGCGTTCATTGTAAAGGAGTGAAAGTAGAGTTAGTGCCTTGGTCAACAGGCAAGGGCCCGGTGACTATTCAACTGGCCTGTTTTTTAGGGCAATGGGCAAGATATCTTTCATGGAAGGATGTGGCCAGTATATTTCATGTTTCGTGGGATATGGTGGCATCAGCAGTTACCTGGGTGGTCAATTGGGGTTTAGCTCATCGTAATTTAGATGGTATCAAGGCAATAGGAGTAGATGAGATACAGTACAAGAAGGGTCATCAATACCTGACTCTTGTGTATCAGTTGGATGTAGGTCAAAGACGTCTTTTATGGTTAGGAAAAGGGCGTTCCAAATCAATTTTGGATCGATTTTGTGATTTTCTGGGAGAGAAACGTTGTAAGCAGATAGAATTTGTATGTTCAGATATGTGGAAGGCATATTTGGAAGTAATCAAGGAACGTTTCAGTCAAGCAGTCCATGTCCTTGATCGTTTTCACATCGTAGCTCATTTAAATAAGGCTGTTGACGATGTTCGTCGTCAAGAGGTGGTTCGTTTAAAAGAAGAGAAACAACCTGCTTATTTAAAAAATACAAGGTGGATATTTCTTAAAAAGGCATCTAATCTTAAAGAAAAAGCTATAAACAGGCTCAAAGAGCTATTACAGTTGAATCTTGTAACAGTAAAAGCCTATCTTGCAAAAGAGGCCTTTGATGATTTATGGGATTGTCCTGATGTTGCTTCAGCGTCTTGTTTTATAGATGAATGGACAAAAGAGGTAATGGACCACCATGATCTGCCTCAAATGAATAAATTCGTTAAAATGATTCGTTCTCATAAAGAGTTAATCTTGAATTATTTTCGTGCTAAGAAAGAGTATTCCTCAGGCACAGTAGAGGGATTCAACAACAAAGCAAAATTGACCTTCAGAAAATCGTATGGATTTAGAAGTGATTTATATCGAGAAGTAGCATTATATCACTCACTTGGAAAACTACCCGTGCCGGATATAACCCACAAATTTTTCTGAGGAGGCATATATAAACCTCAGAAGATAGCGAGAGCCATAAAAACCGTCAAGGATTTTATTACCGTTTTAAAGACCGTTTACGAATGAGGATTTTTTGATTACGAATGGTAGTGGTATGATTATTGCTTAATCTAAAAAGATGAATAATTATAGATAATTGAAGCTATTTGATATAGATGTGAAGATGTAAGTTAATGCCCGGGGCGAGAGTCGAACTCGCACGGGGACTCTGCCCCAAGGGATTTTAAATCCCTTGTGTCTACCAATTCCACCACCCGGGCATAAAAGGCAAAAGCATTTTAAATGAATTAATCCTGTTGGAAATAGATAATATAAGCATATCTTATTGAGAATAACCAGGCAAATTAAAACTTGTACAGCTCCCTGTATCACAGGAATGTTGTTTTATATTTCTCCCACTCATATCAGAAGATGATTTGCTTCCGGTCATGTCGCCCATTGCATAGTTAGTAGCGCTCATAAGTTTATTACATTCAGGGCTCTGGCATTTAGGACACCTGACAGAGCCTAATTCCTCCTTGCTCATTATCAAAAGCTCAAATTCATAATTACAGCTATCACACTTAAATTCATGTATCGGCATTTCATTTTAACCTCCTCAATGGTTGGCATAAGTTTAAAATAAAAAAGGGAGGTGGTCAAGCCCCCTCCCTTGTAATTATTATTGTCTATCTAATTATTGCAGGATTAGAAATAGACTTCAAATGTCATATAGAAGTTATCCATCCTGTCAATAGGGGCAAATTGCTGCGCATTTAGCATATTATCAAGGTCGTCCATATCAACAGGCTTGCCCATCCAGTTTCCGCTGCCAGTATAATCAATCCAGTAATATTGATAGCCGAACCTCATAAATGCCTTTCCATATTTGCTAAGGGGTGTATCTGGGATATCCCATATCCAGTAAACTTCCGCCACATCTCCCCTTGTAGCAAGTTTTGATAGGTATAAGTCATCAGAGGCAGGGGTGAAGTTGATCCAGTAACGGGAGCCATGATTATATTCTAATCCCAGTTTGCTGTTAAGCTCTTCTAAAGGTATGCGGACGCCAGCATAGGCTGCCCAGCCCCAGTGATTTTTCCTCTCCCCTGGCCCGTTTAAAAGACCCGGGAAGAGGCCGGTAGGGTCGACAAAGTTTGATTCTGTCCTGCTCAATCCTGCGCTTACAAAATAGTCAATTCCTTTAAATGAATGCATAAATACGCCGCTTGCATGGTATATATCCCCTACCTGATAGCCATCAAACATACCGCTCTGGAGATAATCCATGCTCTTTAATGCAGCGCCCGAGTCAGCAGGATTTACTGTTAAAAGAGAGTAAAATTCCATATAGTTCGGAACATCAGCCGCCCTGAATATCTGGAGGTTAGCGAACATATTAAGCTCTCTATCATTTATTACATCCCAGCTTATGCCGTATAAGTCAGTGTCATCAAGCCTGTTGCCTCCAAACATATCATAGGCATCGCCGAAACCTGATTCATATCCCCTGCCATAACATATACGGATCTTGCCAGGCCACGGGTTGCTATACATATATCCTATGGTAAGGCCGTCAAATGTCCAGTCAACTCCAAGCGCTACAGGGGTGGCATATCTCTTGTCATAATTGTATTTGAGCTGAAGAGGCGGTCCGTCTACCGTTGGCCTTCTTCCTATTGAAAACCACATTGGAAGGCCAAATATGTTTACAAAGTTTACATATCCCATCTCTACCCTTAATGTATTATCGTTGGGACGTCTTGAGATGTTGGGGTCCCATACAAAGCCATTCATTCCAAAGGGCACAGCAGTAACGCTGGCCGTCTCCATGCCCCACACCTTATACATTGCCAAGCGTCCCTTAAATTTAATGTTTTCAGTCGCCTTTACCTGAATGTTAAAACGGACACGATTTGTATAGAGAAGGTCATTATCAATATCTTCTCCCTTATATTTAGCCGACCTTATCGCATCTTCACTCACCCCTGCCATCTTCATAAGATTGATGCGCATCTCATTATCAAGAGAGCCCATCATCTGAAATAGGGCAGCCATTCTTGCCTTTTCGCTCATTTGGTCCCACATCCCCATAAGGCCGCCCATCTGCGCCTGTAAATCTTGGGGAAGCATTGGCATTGCAGGCTGTAAGGTTGCGCCTAATGTAGCGGCGTTCATGCCTGCAAATGCGGTCATTGCAGTTTGCATAGGGACAAATAAGTCCATACCGTTCCAATAACCCTTTACGTGAGCCCTTGTAGAGTCAAGCCTAAACCGATAATCTCCTGAAAAATCAAAACGCCCAACACCGTCTACTGCCATCTTTTCAACCATCTCTGACAGATCATCAACTGTATCAGCTACGTCTTCCTGTTCTTCCTGTTGAGCCCGTATCTCAGCCAACTGATGTTTTACCTTTTTGAGCTCCTTGCTCAGTTGCTCAATCTTTTTTAATAGCTCCTCAGTTGAAGGAGTATATACCCCTGCCGCAGCGATTTGAGGAAACACCAAACCAATAAATAAAAGGCCAATTAAGAACTTTCTCATAGTAATCCCTCCACTATGATTTTTTTATTAATTATGATAAAAAAAGATTAATTAAAAATATCAATCTGTCAAGAACTCTTTATTGAGTTAATGAAAAAATTTATTTTAATTTTATCAATAAGTCACATATAATTTAAATTTTTGGAGGACAATATAATGAATTATTTGCCATTAAGAAAGAAAATATGTAATATAGGAAAAATATTATACAATAGAGGTCTTATATCAGGAACTGATGGTAATATAAGCCTAAAAATTTCCTATGATGATGTGATTTTGATTACTCCTACAGGATATAACAAGGGGTTTCTAAGGTGTGAAGATATATCAGCGGTAAAGTTAAACGGGGGGAGGGCAGGGCATATTTCGGGGAAGACGCCTACTTCAGAGCTTACGCTTCATATAGAGGTATATAAAAGACGCCCAGATATAAAGGCGATAATTCATAGTCACGCCCCTTGGACAAATGCCCTTTATCTGTCTCAGCGCACCATAGACGGCCCCGCGCTTCTTATAGAAGCGGCCTATGTGATAGGAAGGGTTGAGGTAATTCCATATTATCCGCCTGGCTCTAAGGAGCTTGCCCTTGAGGTAGGGCATAGCCTCTCTAAATGCCCTGACCCCCCTAATGTATGTATAATGATGAGACATGGCATGGTGGCTTGCGGTAAAAATCTTGAAGCTGCCTTTAACCTTGCTGAAGCGGTCGAGAGCTGCGCGAAGACGACAATTTTAACCTATCTTCTTAAAAATGATTTAAAATTTCCTGATATAACGTAATTTAATATAGGCTCCTTTTTCACATTGACGCAAGGAGATATTAATAGTAATAATAGAGCCGCAAGGCCAAATTCGTATAGTAAGATTATTAATTAGACGCCTAATTAAGTATTGTCTTATTTAAAGATAATTATTTAAGATAATTATTTTATAATTATACTAAATTATTATGATTTTATTTTAATAGGGGAGGCTTATATTCTTAATGAAGATAATAAGAGAAATAATAAGGAAGGTCTATTCTTTAAAGATAGCAATACCTGGGATAGTTGCGGTTATGTTCGCGGCTACATTGATTGCAATAATAAGCGCCCTTTATTATCAAGAGAAGACGGAAGATATTTTCAATCAAAAAGAGATACTAACAAAAAATATTATTATGCTCACCGCTCTTGAAGGAAAGATTGAAAAGATAGAACTGATGGAAAGTAAAGGGGAAACTAATAAAGTTAATGATGAACTTTATAAGATAAAATCTGATATAGACCAATTTTTAAGGGATATTTCTGGAAAATTATCATTTGATAAGATTTTAAGATTAGAAAGAGCCCTTTTAGATGATATAGACGATCTTATTCAAAATTATTCTAATGAAACAGCCGATAAAATATCATCTCAGACTATAATGTTAAAGGCTGAGATAGAAGCCCTTTCTAAGAAACTCCATAACGTATATGAAAACTATTCTTCCGTTTACCATGTTTTTTTATTTACTTTGCTTATTGGAGGCGTATTTTTTATAATGTTTGTTACCTTTTTTAATTCAAGATTTGTTATGAAGCCGTTAAAATCGGTCATGGATATTTTAGGAGAGGCGTCATCAGGCAGTTTTACGCATTCTCTCACCCCATACGGGCCAAGCGAGGTAAGACATCTTATAGAGGTATATAATTATTTTAGCGCAGGCATAATAAATATGATTTCCTCCATAAGCTCTCAAGATGAGCTCATTGATAATGTAAAAGAGGCATTGTCAAAGGCTGTTTTCAATATTGGAGGATTTACAGATAAGGTAAGCTCAGTATCAAGCGACCTTTCAAATGCCTCTACAGAATCAAGCCAAAATATTGAATCCGTTACAAAGGCAATGCAAGACCTCTCAATAGCGGCAAATGAAATAGCTCAGCATGTGCAGGAGGCCGCTCAACAGGCAGATGATGCGCGGTCATTAGCGTTTCAGGCCAATGAGGTTATTGAGGGGCTTAATGAGAGTTCAGAAAAGATAGGGAGCGTAATTCAGGTAATAAGCGCTATTGCAGAGCAGACCAATCTTCTTGCATTAAATGCGACTATTGAGGCTGCAAGGGCAGGCGAGGCTGGAAAGGGCTTTGCGGTAGTGGCGAATGAGGTGAAAGAACTGGCAAAGCAGACATCTCAGGCGACAGAAGAGATAACCCAGATGGTTACAGAGATACAGGCAAATACCAAAAGCGCGGTAAAATCCGTTTCTACTATCGCAAGTTCTATTGAGGCGGTAACTGACCTTGCCAATACAATAGCCAGCGCTACAGAAGAGCAGACCGCTACTATATCAGAGATTACAGAAAATGTATCACATGTAAGCGGGCTGGTAACGGGGCTTGAAGAAAATGCGTCTATCCTTACGGAAGATATCCATGAGCTTACTGACATGAACAGTGAGCTTAAGGTATGTGAAAAGGGTATGGAGCTGTTTAAGGAAGAGTCCAACATCCTTGCTGCCCAGTTTGTAGTTGATACAGAGCTTAGCAAGAGGCTTATGAAATACTTGCCTGAGGCCCTCAAGGTAAATATGGCATTATTTCAACACCTTCAGTGGAGACAGAAGGTTATTGCAGGTATAATATCAATGGTGCCGCCTGAGGTAGTAACTGACCCCTCTAAGTGTGGACTGGGGAAATTTTTATCCAGTTATACCCCAACTGAACCAGCTATAAAGGGAATTATGGCAAAGCTTATTCCAGAGCATAATACAATGCACAAAAATGTGGTTGAGCTTCAATCCCTCATATCTCAGGGAAGGTCAAGAGAAGAGGTAATATCCTATTTTAATGAAAATATAGCGCCATACTTTAATAATGTCATAGGATTACTTTTTGAATGGGATGGAATGTTAAGGGGAAAGACAGTTTCTATAATGGGCAAAGAAAAATTTGCAGATAGAGCAAAAGCTACTCAATCGTCTTCATCTTCTCAATTCCTTCAGTGGGGTCCTCAATTCTCAGTAAATATTAAGGAGATAGATGAACAGCACAAAAAACTTATCAATATGGTAAATACCCTTCATAGTGCATTTTCAACAGGGAAGAGCAAATCTGTAATATCTAATATATTGAATGAGCTTATTGAATATACGGTATATCACTTTGGGACAGAGGAAAAATATTTTAAAGAATATGATTATCCTGAAAAGGATGCTCACATAAAGATACATCAAGACCTTGCGAAAAAGGTACTTGATTTTAAAGATGCCTTTGATTCTGGCAAGACAACAGTCTCAATAGAGCTTTTAAAGTTTTTAAGGGACTGGCTTTCAAATCATATATGTATAACTGATAAAAAATATAGCAAATTTTTAAATGAAAAGGGATTGAGATAAACATAAAGTAATTTATATAACTTAATAATATAAAACAGATAAAAAATAGCTTAAAGGAGGGAAAAATATGCAAAAGATGGAATGTCCTTGTGGTTATGTTTATGACCCTGAAGAAGGCGATATTGAGCATGGGATAGAGCCGGGGACCTCTTTTGAAGACCTTCCAGAAGACTGGGTATGTCCTGTGTGCGGGGCAGAAAAAGAGAATTTTTATCCTGCTGATTAGCAAAAAACAATGGAGAAAAAATTCTTTGTTTCCATAATTATTGCTAATAGATTGCTTACAGTATAAGACAGGGTAAAGAGGATAGAATTATATAATGATATATAAGAGGCAGAGGCATTATAAAGGGTGTGCTTACAGAGCGGGAATTTGATAATATCTTTATTGAGAGGCATGGGCTTAGAGTTCACGAAAGGCTTAAAGGCGCCACTGTAGGCATAGCAGGTTTAGGGGGTCTTGGTTCAGGCGTCGCTGTCTTGCTTGCAAGGGCAGGCGTTGGGGCGTTTGTCTTGGCTGATTTTGATATTGTTGACCCTTCTAATATCCACAGACAGCAATATTTTATTGAACAGATAGGCATTAAGAAGACAGAGGCGATAACACAAAACCTTAAAAGCATCAATCCCTATTTAAAGATAGAGGCGCATTGTTTGCGGGTTACTCATGAGAATATATCTATATTTGACCCTGTAGATGTATTAGTGGAGGCATTTGACAAGGCAGAAGAAAAGGCTATGCTAATAGAGGCAGTGAGGTTGAGGCACCCGAATAAACCCATAATAGCTGCCTCTGGCATAGCAGGATATGGTAAGGCCAGCACTATAAAGACCAAAAGGCATAGCGATAATTTATATATAGTGGGAGATGGAAAGACAGAGGTTGGCCCTGATACGCCCTTAATGGCGACAAGGGTGGGGATTGCGTTTTCTCATCAGGCCAACGCTGTTATACGTCTATTGCTTGGATTAACTCCATAAGTGGTTAATTTAATTTAGCGAACTATGCATTATTAGCATCCTGAAAAGAGGGGAGCGCTATGAATGATATAGATGAAAAGAGGGACGCTGTTATTACAAAAGAGCCTATACAAAATTATAGGGGTAAATCTTCAATAACGGTTTCAATAAATGGAAAAGACCGAGCGCTGCCTCAATCTTATACCATATCAGCCTTGCTTTCTGAGCTCAATATTGACCCGTTAAAAGTAGCTGTTGAGATAAATAAAAAGATAGCTCTGAGGGAAGAGTTTAATAATATATCGTTAAATCATGGTGATAGGATTGAAATAGTGAGTTTTGTGGGAGGAGGATAAGTGATCATGGGAGAAATAGGGCGTCATATTGTTGGGCATGATACTGTTAATGACAATGTGGATACTCTGAAGGATGATAAGCTGATTATAAGCGGAAGGGCATTTTCGTCTCGTCTTATGGTGGGGACTGGTAAGTTTTCTTCTCCCGAGATTATGCTCATGGCAATAGAGGCGTCAGGGGCGCAAATAGTAACTGTGGCCCTGAGGAGGGTAGAGATTAATAATCCTGACGATAATATGTTGCGTTATATAGACAGGGATAAATATCTTTTGCTTCCAAACACCAGCGGGGCAAGGGATGCTGAAGAGGCTGTAAGGCTTGCAAGGCTTTCAAGGGCGGCAGGATGCGAGCCATGGGTAAAACTTGAAGTTACTCCTGACCCTTATTATCTCCTCCCTGACCCTGTTGAGACATTGAAGGCCGCCAGAGTGCTTGTGAAGGAGGGCTTTACAGTGCTTCCTTATATAAATGCAGACCCTGTGCTTGCAAAGAGGCTTCAAGATATCGGCGCAGCAACTGTAATGCCTCTTGGCGCCCCAATTGGCACAAATAGGGGGATTAAGACAAGGGAGCAGATAGCAATAATAATTGAGCAGGCAACAGTTCCTGTTGTCGTTGATGCAGGGCTTGGCGCCCCGTCTCATGCTGCTGAGGCAATGGAGATGGGGGCGGATGCCGTGCTTGTCAATACTGCTATTGCAGTAAGCCCATCTCCTCCTGATATGGCAAGGGCATTCAGGCTTTCAGTAGAGGCAGGCAGGACGGCATTTCTTGCAGGTCTTCCAGAACAGGGCGTAAAGGCATCTGCCTCAAGCCCGCTTACTGACTTTTTATATGAATAGCCTCAAATTATGCGCTGTAATATGGTTAGAATATATTTGGAAAACATACAGACAATAGGGACAATAATCAGGATATGACCTTTTTAGACACTATTAAGCGCTTTAGCCCTGATAAGGTAAAAGAAATAATCTATAATGCTTCGCCCAAAGATGTCAAGAGGGCTCTATTACAGGATAAGATAGACATTTATGACTTTATGGCTCTTTTATCCCCTGCTGCAGAAGATTTTTTAGAGCAGATGGCTCAAAATGCCCATTATATAACCCAAAAGAGGTTTGGCAATACCATACTCCTGTATGCCCCTTTATACATATCAAATGAATGTTCTAATTCGTGTCTTTACTGCGGGTTTAACGTAAAAAATAAGATAAACAGAAAGACGCTGACTATTGAAGAGATAGAAAAAGAGGCAAAATTTCTATATTACAATGGATTTCGCCATATATTGCTTCTTACAGGTGAGGCGCCGGACAGGTGCGGGATAGACCTTATAGAAGAGGCGGTAAAGAGGCTTTCTCATCTTTTTAGCTCAATTTCCATAGAGATATTTCCCCTTACAGTGGATGAATACAAAAGGCTTATAAAGGCAGGGGTTGACGGGCTTACAATCTATCAGGAGACATACGATAAGGACCTCTATATACGGCTTCATCCCAGGGGGAAGAAGCGTGATTATGTCTGGAGGCTGCTTACCCCTGAAAGGGGGGCAAAGGCGGGTATGAGGCGTATAGGCATTGGGGCGCTCTTGGGGCTTTCAGACTTCAGGATAGATGGATTTTTTACGGGCCTTCATGCACTTTATCTCTCAAAGCGCTGCTGGCAAAGCCTTGTAACCATATCCTTTCCGCGGATATGTCATGCTGAGGGCGGATTCAGGCCATTAAGCCCTGTATCCGATAAAAATCTGGTTCAGCTTATATGCGCAATGAGGCTTCTTATACATGATGCAGGCATAGTCCTATCTACGAGAGAAAGGGAAGGGCTCAGAAATAACCTGCTTCCACTTGGCATAACCCAGATGAGCGCTGGCTCTTGCACGATGCCAGGCGGATATACAGGACAGAGCCGTGATAGCGCCGCTCAGTTTGATATACACGATAGGCGTTCCCCTCAAGAGGTATATCAGTATATAAAAAGACATGGCTATGACCCTGTGTGGAAAGACTGGGATGCGGCATTTAATGAAAAAGATGAGATTTAGAAAGGCATATTAAGTATTATTTAAAAAAATATGAAGAAAATTATAGAGATATAAAGTGAAGAAAGGGACATTTAAAATATGTTTAAAAAGATACTCGTAACAGGTGGAGCTGGCTTTATTGGAAGTAATTTTATTCGCCTTATTATAAAGGAGAGAAACTGGGATATAATAAACTTAGATGCCCTTACTTATGCTGGAAATCTTGATAATTTAAGGGATATAGAAGATAATCCAAGATATCAGTTTGTTCATGGAAGGATTGAGGACAGGGACATCATAAGAGATATTATAAGCGAGGCAGATGCCATTGTAAACTTTGCTGCTGAAACCCATGTTGACCGTTCGATAAAAGATGCCTATCCCTTTATAACAACTAACTGTATTGGGGTTCAGACAATTATAGATACAATAAGGGAGGCAGGCGATGCAAGGGTAAAGGTACTGCTCCATGTGTCAACTGATGAGGTATATGGAAGCCTTGGCCCAGATGATCCTCCATTTAAAGAGACTACTCCCCTTGCCCCAAACAGCCCCTATGCCGCATCAAAGGCATCTGCCGATTTTCTGTTAAGGGCAGCAATTAAGACCTATGGCATACCGATAATTATAACGCGATGCTCTAACAATTACGGCCCATATCAATATCCTGAAAAGTTAATGCCCCTAATGACAATTAACGCTATGCAGGATATGCCTTTGCCAGTATATGGTGATGGAATGAACATAAGGGACTGGATACATGTTGATGACCACTGCAGGGGAATTCTGGCGGCCCTTGAGAAAGGTAAGATTGGAGATGTCTATAATCTTGGCGGTGAATGCGAGAAGACAAATCTTGAAATAGTAAAACTGATATTAGGGACCCTTAATAAGGGGGAGGGGCTCATAACCTTTGTCGCTGACAGGTTGGGACATGACAGGCGCTATGCAATGAATATAGATAAGGCAAGAAATGAGCTTGGCTGGTTTCCTAAGATAGAATTTGAACAGGGCATATATGATACTATTAATTGGTATAGAGAAAATGTGGATTGGTGGAAAAAATTATTAAAAAACGCAAAGTAAAGAGACATTATAAATGAAACGATTATTAGCCCTTTTTGAGATGATAAAGTTTGAGCATACTGTCTTTGCCCTGCCTTTTGCATTTATGGGCGCAATGCTTTCTAAAGATGGGTTTCCTGATATGAGGACATCCCTTTTAATATTGCTTGGGATGGTCGGGGGAAGGACAGCAGCAATGTCATTTAACAGGATAGTTGATAGAGACTATGATGCGAAAAACCCAAGGACAAAGAGCCGTCAGTTAGTAACGGGAGAAGTGAGCCTTTTTGAGGCATGGGCAATGGTAATAATGTCTTCCTGCGCCTTTTTTGGAGCCGCCTATCTCCTGAATAGGTTATCTTTTATACTGTCTCCATTTATCTATTTTATAATACTTGCATATTCATACACAAAACGCTTTACCCCATTGTGCCATCTGTTCTTAGGGCTTGCAATAGGCATGGCTCCACTTGCAGGCTGGGTAGCAGTAAAGGGCTCAATTTCAATAACCCCTATATTAATATCAATAGGGGTAATGTTTTGGGTAGCGGGCTTTGACATATTGTATGCATGCCTTGATAAGGATTTTGATAGAGAGGCAGGGCTTTATTCCATCCCCTCATGGCTTGGCCTAAAAAGGGCGTTTATTATATCGGCGATATTCCATGTTGTCTCATTTTTTATCTTTGTTATCATAGGGATAATGACAACAAGGGGCGCAGTCTATTATGCAGGGCTTGTGGGTGTATCAATATTATTTATAATGCAAAGAAGGGTAATATCTCCCTCTGACCTCTCCAGAATGAACCTTGCATTTTTTACACTTAATGGCCTTGTAAGCCTTATACTCTTCTTTTTTACCGCTATTGATATAATATTGTATAATAACTTATTACTTAATAATTGATAGAAAATAACTTAATTCCTTAATAAAGCAATTTATCTGCCTTTAAAATTAAATAATCCCGTAGAAAATCCCCCAATACATTCTTTGTCTCTTATAGCCTTATAATAACGCAGTCTTGAAAAGGCGTCATGAAACTGGAAACCATTTTGTTGGGGATAAGAGTTTTGAGGAATGATGTTATGGGCTAAAAAGTCATTATATTTGAATGTCATCATAATTAAATTTAAATAACACAATATAGTTAAGAATAAAAAGGATATCTTTATAAACTTAAAGAGCCTTGGGGTTAAGGACTTTAATAGTGGCAGGCAAATTAATAGTGATGTAACAAACCAGAATATAACTAATCGTTCAGATGGCCTTATTATCCCGCAGCAGTTAATGGGAAGAATAATAAATACTATTGTCAGCGCTGAGATTATTAACATTAATCTTTTGATAATATTATCGTTTTTATTTAAGAGTCTGTTTGCGTTAGAATAGAAAACAGCTTTAGAGGCAAATGATAAGATGATAATACCCATGAAAAACGACATCGTAATCCAGTTTAGATACTGTAAAAGAAGAGGAGGCGAATAACATCCTGACAGGCCCTGAAACAAGGAAAAATACAGGGCAAATATAGAGAGCTTTTTGAATAAAAAATTTATTATAGAGCCCCCATAAGCGAGAGTTGAATGACTATACTCTCTATTTAAAAGATAATGGACGAATAATGCCAATGGGATAAGGTGCGATGATAAAAATAAAACCGTTTTCTTTTTGAGAGAATAGCGTTCATCATAGAGCAATCTTGATAAAAGACAAAGCCCTAACAGGCAATATCCAAAAAAATGTGATAAAAACCCTATAAAATTTATTAGAACTAACCATAAGCCTTTTAATTCTTTATAGTATAATATATATGCCCCTCCTATGAAGGCCACTGAAAGGGAAAATAGAAAATTTACATTTCCATGAAAAAAATTGAAATTAAAGGAGAGCATAAAGGCTATGGAGGAGGCTATGATTTGGCAGTCGTTTAGCTGGCTTTTTTTTATATAAAAATAGATACCATAAAAGAGTAGGCACAATAAAAGCGTCAAAAATATCTTGCCTGCTATAAGCGGTGGAGCCATTGTGGACAATATGCCTATAATAAGAGTGGAAATGATATTTGGGGCTATATAATCATTCAGAGAGACGCAGGGGGGGAAATCGCCTTTTAACAACATGCCGAATAAGTGTCCCTGATATAACCAATCAGGAAAGTCCTGCATGGGGATATAGGGAAAATATAAGACATAGGATATAATGGCAATATATGGTATAAGATACAAAGAGATAATATACAAGGTTCCAATTACCCCCTGAGCGCCTCTATTATTGCATCATGTATGTTTCGCCGGAATATCTTTATTAATTCCCTGCTATCGCTGGAGTCATAGGGGTAAGTCCTGTTTGTCAATACAGTAATTATTATCCCCTGCTCCATATCTATCCAAAAGGATGTCCCCGTATATCCAAGGTGGCCGATAGAGGCAGAGGAAAATCTTTTTCCTGCCTGAGAATTTCTTAAAGAGGGGGTATCAAATCCAAGGCTTGGACAGGACAGGATAGCCTGTTTAACAGAAGTTGGCATAAAGGTATTGGATGGAGAGTTAAAGTTATCTGAGAGGTCATTATATAGATGTTTCAGCATGGCTAAAATGGAGCTTAATGATGCAAAAAGCCCTGCATGTCCACATATCCCTCCCGCCTTCCATGCATTAAGGTCATTTACCTCTCCCCTTATAAAACGAAGCCTTTCAGTACACTTTAAGGTTGGGGCGATAGAATTTTTATGGGCGCATATTTCGCTATATCCTATTAGGTCTGATTTTATTTCCCAAAACGGCAGTATATAGGCATTAAAAGCCTCATTTAAAGGCATATCAAATATCCTCTCTAATATGATGCCGAGCAGTATAAAGCCTAAATCACTATAGACCCTTTTTTTATGAGCCTTCTCCCAATTTCTTCTGTATCGCCCTGTCTTATATCCAAAGTCAGCCCAAGAGGCTGATATATCAGCGTTTAAGATAATCTTTAAATATTCGTCCTTTGACCCTGCCATCTTATATAATGGCAGATATGGTGGAAACCCTGCCGTATGGCATAATAAATCAGCTATCGTCAACCCTTGTTTGTCCTCGGGGCAGCAGGGCAAGTATTGGGCAATATCTCCAAGAGAGGTTTCAAGCCCGATCTCTTCACGCCCTATCTCCTTATGAGATATAAGGTAGGCAGTTAATAGGGTGGTTGAAAGGGGTTTTGTCAAAGAGGCGAGGTCAAAGATGGTATATGGCGTGATAGGTAGATGGTCGGGGGCGTACGTCTCTCTCCCCCAGCATAATAGGGCATCGCCTGCCTCTTTGTCCCATACCCCAATCGCACAGCCCGGAAAGAGCCTTTTCTCTATTGCATCTATAATGAGCGGCTCTATTTGAGAGCAAAGACCGGTATAAAGAGCCCCCTTTTTATGTTTCATCCGGCCTGCTTGTTAAAATGGCACGTCCTCTTCCTCTATAGGGGGAGGCTCAAGCTCGCTTTCAGAGGATGTCTGCGCGCCCTTAGGCCCTAACATCTGTATATCTCTTGCCAGCACCTCAGTTATCCAGCGCTTGTTGCCGTCTTGGTCTTCCCATGTCCTTGTCTTCATCTTGCCCTCTATATAGACAAGCATCCCCTTTTTGAGATATTGACTTGCTATATCCGCAAGCCTCTCCCATGCTACCACCCTGTGCCATTCAGTGTCTTCAACCCATTCCTCTCCGCGTTTTACATTGTAATTGGTGGCAATCTTAAAGGTGGCGACAGCGGTGCCGGACTGGGTATATCTTATTTCTGGGTCCGCCCCCAGATGTCCTATGAGCATAACCTTATTTAATCCCCTTGCCATAATGTAGTCAATTCTCCTTTCTTATTTTAGGCCGTAATCATTTTTTAGTCTTTAATTATTCTATCAGTAACATATAACTGTAGTCAAGGTCTTAAATCCCCTTGTTGTCAACGCATACTTGCGGACATCTGGATTATGGCCTATTATAAGGTCATAATTAAGAGCGCCTAAATCCATTAGGAAAATAAGATAAAATGACTATTAAAAGCCTCTCCTCAATAATAGATGACATATATAAAAGAAGGCCCGGTTGGGAGAAGCGCAGGGCTCAGGGGATAATATGGCGTAAGTGGAGGCAGATTGTGGGGGATAATGTCTCACAATACGCATGGCCGGTTAAGGTGTTAAAGGATAATACCCTGTTTGTCATAGTAGCTGACCATATCTGGATGAATCAGTTATTTATGGAGAGGCTCAATATATTGTCATTATTAAATGAAGGGCTGCCTGAAGGGGCGAAGATTTCTGATATTAGGTTAAAAGTCGGAGAAATTGACCATAATAAAATTAATCAAAATATGCCCAGAGGTCATAAAATCAACAAAAAGAACGGGAATAACACCAAGATACCGCCAGCGATAAAAAGGCAAGCGGATGAAATTACTGGAAGAGTCAGTGATGCCGAGCTTAAAAAGCGGCTTCAAAGGCTATATATTGCCTTTAAATTGAGGAAAGCCTACTTGGAAGGTTCTAATTCTATGTTGTCGCCTAAAAAAAGCCCTAAATAGTCTTTGGCGCTATCCATATAAACTGAGATCTCTAATAATCCATGACTTCCTATTATGCCAAATGCCCCTTTATCCGCCCCCTTCTTATAAAATTTAATAAGAGGCAGTTTTTTATCATTAACCTTTATAGTTATTGGCATTGAGCCAAACGCCTTTTTTATAAGGTCATTCTCTATATTTGTAATTGCATTACCGAATCCATCAAAATATACGATGTTTCCCTTGATGTTATATTTATGGGATTTAACAGATGGAAGCTCTAAGGTTATATGGCCTCTATCATCTAACCTTGGGCCTATCTCAGAAGGGCTTACTCCCCTATAAAGATGGGCGCAAACAGGGGCGAAAATATCTCGTCCATGAAAAGAAGAGCTTATATCCGCTTTATTATTGCTTATGAAAAAAGAGGGGTTTTCTATCTTATAAAAACACAGTTTTTCTCTCTTTTCTATATAGGAAAATAGCCCGTTATCAGGCCCAACGAAATAATATCCCTTTTTTGAGACGCCTATAATACCCATTCTATCTGAGCCTACCCCTGGGTCAACAACACATAAAAATATTGTCCCTATGGGGAAATGCTTATAAGATATATCAAGGACAAAGGCGGCATAATGGACATCTCCAAAGGGAATTTGATGCGTTAAGTCTATTATCCTGCAATCAGGGGCAATAGAGGTTATGACACCCTTTACGATCCCGGCATAAGGGTCTTTTAAACCAAAATCGCTTAAAAATGCAATCATATTACCCTCAAGCTCATCCAAAATAGCCGCGTTTCAGATTCGGGATATAGCATATATGACATTGAAGGAATTGTCTATAGAAATGATTCCGGCCTGTTTCCCTTGTCTAATCCCCTGAATATAATTATGATGTTGAGTATAATCGTTGTATAGGAGATATAATTGTTAAAGAGCAAGCTATGCCTTGTGGCGATGTCAGGCGGGGTTGACAGCGCTGCGGCATCCATTTTGTTAAAGGAGGCAGGCTGGGAGGTTGCAGGGCTTTATTTAAGGATGCCTCTCGAGAATGAGTATAATCATGAGGAGAGGGTAGGGGAGATCGCCTCAAGGCTTGGAATAAGGCTATATGTCTTGGATGTATCTCAGGAGTTTTATAGAGAGGTCATCGCCTATTTTAAAGATAGTTACAGAAATGGGCTTACGCCAAATCCATGCGTTATCTGTAATCCTGTTATAAAATTTTCATACGGAATGAGGTTAAAGGAAGAGATAGGCGCAGATGCCTTTTCAACAGGTCATTATGCAAGGATAGAGAGAAGACATAAGTTATGGAATGGTTTAAAAGGGATAATAAATGCTGATAATTCATCCAGTTCAGATTATTGCAGCCCCTTATGGATTTTAAAACGGGCAGGAGACAGGCAGAAAGACCAGAGTTATTTTCTGTACAGGCTCAAGCGCCGCTGGTTAAAGGATATTATCTTTCCATTATCTGATATGACCAAAACGCAGGTCGTTGATATTGTGAGGCGCTCAGGCATATTGGAGCTGGCGCATAAAGAGAGCCAGGAGGTATGCTTCATTGACGGGGATTACAGGAGGTTTTTAGTCAAGTATCTTGGCGCAAGAGAGGGCGATATTGTGTTTAAGCCCACAGGAGAGGTGATTGGAAGGCATCAAGGGTTATGGAACTATACTATTGGACAGAGACGAGGGATTAATATAGCTGGTAAAAGGCCATATTATGTAATAGGGATGGATATCGGAGACAACATATTATATGTAGGGCACAAGGAGCATACGTTTTCTAACGCTATGGAGGTAAGGGATATAAATTGGCTTGTGCCATACGGGATGGCCTTGACTATATCTAATAATGTATTAGTAAAGATAAGGTCTCGTCATCATGGGGCGCCTGCCCGTATTGAGATGATGGATGAGGCGACAAAAGATGAAGAGGGGGCGATAACTTCTTGCAGGCCAGATGATGCAGGAGAGGGTGGCAGCAGGTGCCGGGTGCATTTTTTTGAGAGTCAATCTGCTATTACTGCTGGTCAGTCCGCTGTCTTTTACTGGAATGATGTTGTGGTCGGAGGCGGCATTATATGCGGATAAAGCTGTTTACGCTTGGATGCAAGGTAAATCAGTTTGAATCACAGGCCATAGAAGAGGGGATTAAGAAAAAGGGTCATTCTCTTGTATCTTCATTTGATGATGATTTTGATGTGTTTATTATAAATACCTGCGCTGTTACGTCTCGGGCATGTTATCAGGCAAGGCAGGCGATTAGAAAGGCCATAAGGCGCAATCCGCATGCAAAGGTCATTGTTACAGGGTGTTATGCCCAGATAGCCCCTTGGGAGATAGTTGACTCAGTTGACGCCTCTGTATGCGTTATTGGAAATGACCAGAAAACAAGGCTCTTAGACTTAGAACCCCCCTCAATGGAGTGCTTGGAGATATTTGTTGGCGATATCTTCAAGCAGAGCCCGATACACCCATTTAGCCTTTCAAGGCCGCAAGGTGAGAGGACAAGGGCATATTTAAGGGTGCAGGACGGCTGCGATGCCTTTTGCTCCTATTGCATTGTCCCGTATGCGAGGGGCAGGTCTAAGAGCCTTTCTCTTAATAGGGCAATAGAGCAGGTCAAAAGATATGATGACGCCGGTATAAAGGAGGTCGTAGTTACCGGCACCCATATAGGCTGTTATGGAAAAGACCTTGCTGATAAAGATTTAGATCTGTTATCCTTAATAGATACCCTTAGCTCACGTTTTAGGGGCATAAGGTTCAGGTTAAGCTCAATAGAGCCAAAAGAGCTCACAGATGGGCTTATATCGCTTATAGAGGAGAGGGATAACATCTGCAAACACCTTCATATCCCGCTTCAGAGCGGGAGCAAAAGGGTTCTAAGGGCGATGTCAAGGGATTATGACCCTGAGATGTTTATAGAAAAGACCCTTTCAATAAGGCGCCTTATGCCAGACGCCTCTATCGGCGCAGATGTCCTTGTTGGGTTTTGCAATGAGGAAGAACAGGATTTTTTAAAGACTATAGAGGTTATAGAAAAGAGCCCTGTAACCTATCTCCATGTGTTTCCGTTTTCTAAAAGGCCCGGCACAAGGGCGTACGGGTTTAAGGAGACAGTTGACAAGAAAGAGAAAAAGAGGCGCTGTAAGGCGATAAGGGAGATTGGCTATAGAAAAAAGATGGCCTTTTACTCCTCCTTTATCGGAAGGGATGTTGTGTTTTTGCCTGAGACCATTGATTATAAAAGGGGCGCGATGTCGGGTTATACAGAAAATTATTTGTATGTATGCGTAGATATTGACAGAGATTTTGGCAGGGGCATGGATAAGGATAATAATGAGGTTGTTGTGATAGAGGGCCTTATAAATAAAGAGGCAGTGGCAAGGGTTGAGGGGATCAGTAAAGAGCCTCTCTTTTTAACAGGGAGCTTGAGATGTTTTTAGGGGAGAGACCCTACTCTTTCTATCCTTAAGACTGCCTTATCCCTTCCCTTTTTAATATATCTTAAAAATATATCTTTAATATCCTCAATATCTTTAATATCCTCAATATCGCCAAAATGGCCGCCTGTATATTTATCAGCCATCTGGTTATTATCTCTAAAGCGCCTTACGATAGCAGTGGGAGAAGGGGCATTTTCAGCGGTCATCAATATATCCCCCATTCTTTTTAATGCCTCAATCTTTTTATTCTCTCTCTGGTCCCTCCCTATTATGAGCCAATGATGAACGCCGCTGCCTGTATCAAGAAAAAAGTGCCTTCCGACCTGCGCGAGCAGAAAGTCGTTAGGCGTTATATTGTCTTTATATATGGACATAATCTTTTTGAATCTTTTTGAAAGGATGGGGTCAGTAAGCACGCATCCGCCTGCAGGGGCAGGGTAATCTTTGACGCCGAACTCTCTTGCAAGCCTTATCTGTTCTTTTCTGCCTCTGCCTGAGAGCGCCATTAAGCCGTCTCTTTTGACAAGCCCTTCAATCTCCGCCCTTGTCGGGGCAAGGCTCTTTGCGCAGAGCGGGCGCACAAGGAGCCCCTCTGCGCCGCTATCCCGTTCAATAATCCTCATTGCATCCCTCCTTTGGCTCATTGGCCTCTGGCCTATTACCTCTCCTGTGGCAATAAAGGATGCCCCATATACATCCATAAGGCCAAGCGCCTTTTTTATCATAAGTATCTTACAGTCAAGGCATGGGTTCAGGCACTTGCCATATCCATGAGGCGGAGAATAGAGCATATTTATAAAGTCCTTGCTTATGTCAATTATCTTTATGTTAAGCCCGTATTTTCTACTTGCCCTTTTATCCGTTCCATCTATATCAGTTATTGCCCGCGCAGAAAAAAACGGGGTGGCGAATTTAAGGCATATCACCTCTATACCCTGAGCCTCAAGGACCTTTGCTGATAGTATGCTGTCAAGACCGCCTGAGAACAATAAAAGCGCCCTTACTGACACTTAGCTTCCATCCCCCGTTTAATGAGAAAGTTTGCGTATTCCTTTGCCTCTTCAGTCTCAGCCCCGAGCATCCTTGTAAACTCACTTAGCCTTTGTTTCTTCTCTTTCAGCTCAATAATGCTGGTCTCTGTCCTCTCTCCCCTTATCTCTTTTATGACCTTAAAATGATTGTCCGCCATTGCCGCAACCTGCGGAAAGTGTGATACGCACATGACCTGCATGGTCTTTCCAAGCAACTTGAGCCTTTCTCCTATAAAGTTTGCAGTCTTTCCGCCAATGCCTGCATCAATCTCGTCAAAGAGGATTGTCCCTGTCTGGAGCTTGTCAGAAAGGGCGATCCTTAACGCAAGCATTACCCGTGACAGCTCCCCTCCGGATGCAATCTTTTCAATTGGCATCGGCTCTATGCCGGTATTGGGGCTGAACATAAATCTCACCTTATCAATGCCAAACTGCCCGATATTACTATCAGTGATATCTACTGGCGTATCAACAACTATAAAAAAGGCGCACTTGTGCGTAAAAAGCCCTTTAAGCCCTTTATTAACCCTTTTTTCAAGAGCAATTGATGCCTCTTTCCTCTTTTCTGACAGCTCCTTTGCAAGCCTTAAAAGATGCCGCCTCTTTTTAGACAGCTCATCTTCAATGGAGGCGACTGCCTTTTGAGGCTTTTTAAGCTCAATAAGCTCCTTTTCCATCTCCTCTTTTGTCTTCAAACAGTCCTCTATTGTAGGCCCGTGCCTTAATAACAGTCGTCTTATGGCATTAAGCCTTGCCTCAAGCTCCTCAATCCTGTATGCATCATCCCTTATTGAATCATGATAGCGCTGAAGCTCAAATGCAATGTCCTTTATCTCAGTAAGGGCCGAGTCTATGCGCCCTGCAAGAGAAAGCGCGTTTTCGTCAATATCAGAAAGCCTCTCCACCGTCTCCAGCGCCCTTGAGAGGAGCCCTTCACAGGAGTTGTTCATCCCGTATAAGAGGTTATATGCAGCGTATGAAAGCTCTTTTAATAAAGATGCCTCTTTAAGCGTTGAAAGCTCCCCCTCAATCCTATCATCCTCTCCTTCTTGCGGCGCTACTGCCTCTATCTCCTTTATCTTATCAGTCAAAATCTGCCTCTTTTCATTAACTGCTTCAAGACGGGATAAAAGTTCATCCCTTTGCCCTTCAAGAGACCTTACATCATTGTATAAGCGAGAGACTTCTCTCCTTAATTCCATAAGGCCGCCAAACATATCAAGCCAGTCATAGTGGGCGTCGCTTTTTAACAGCCCGTGGTATTCATGCTGCCCCGCTATGCTCAATAACCCGCAAGCAACCTGCTTCAACTCAGAAAGCGTAACCGCCATGCCGTTTATATATGTTCTTGAGGGTTTGTCTTTTGAAAATATCCTTTTTATTATCAAAATGTTATCATCTATTGTAATGCCTATTTCAGCAAGTGAGCCTCTCTTTTCTTCATCTATTTCAAATACCCCCTGGATGGTGAGCTGCCGGGCGTCATTTGACAGCAGTTCCCCTGTATATCTCTGGCCCATTAGGAGTTTCATCGCCCTCACAAGGAGGCTTTTCCCCGCGCCTGTCTCGCCGGTAAAGACAGTAAAGCCCTTTTTAAGGTTTAGATGGAGCGAGCGGATAAGTATAAAGTTTTCAAGTATAAGTTCCCTTAACATAAGGCCTTTTAGTTCAAAATGATTATTAGTGACTGTTGTTGCCTGTTCGGTCTGAATCTGATTAACAGCGAATATGATAAACGTAGTTCTCTTTCAAATCAATATGGATTTATCGGGTTATTATATTGTTTGTGCGAGGGGGCCGCATATTGACAATTAATCCTGAGCATGGTTCATGGTTAATTTAATGAAATTGGAATTTGCCCCCTTTTGCCGTGAGGGATTTGGGTTTAATATCTGATGACCAATAGCGAAAATGCCTATTAAAATCGCCTTATCACCGTTAGTCTCTTTTACTGACGCCCCTTTCAGGAGGCTTTGTTACAGGTTTGGCGCAGATTACGCGATAACGGAGATGCTTTCTTCTGATGCCCTTATAAGGCGCTCCCCAAAGACATTGCGTATGCTAAAGGACATTGACAAAGAGCCCATGACCTATGCCCAGTTGATGGGAAGCGTCCCGAATGTAATGGCAGAGGCAGCGATTATTGCCGTTGACCTTGGGGCGAGGGGCATAGATATAAATATGGGGTGTCCAGAAAAGAAGGTAGTGAGACAGGGGGCGGGCTCTGCCCTTATGAGAGACCCTGACCTTGCCTTCAGGATTGTTGAGGCTGTGCTAAAGGCAGTGGATGTGCCGGTAACCGTAAAGATGAGGCTTGGGTGGTCTGAAAAGGAGCTTAACGCCCTGCCGCTTTCAATAGGGCTCCAGAAAATAGGCGTATCTTCAATAGCCATACATGCAAGGACAAAGTCTCAGATGTTTAGGGGGGAGCCTTTATGGCGCAGGCTGAGGCCAATAAGTGATGCGCTTAACATCAGGTTTATGGCGAACGGCGATGTAATAGACCTTGAGACCCTGAACGCCTGCCTTGCGCAATCAGGGGCAGATGGGGCGCTCATAGGAAGAGGCGCAATTGGAATGCCCTGGATATTTAAGCATCTAAAGGCCAGTAAAGATGTCCCATCACAGGATATATCCATTATTGAGAATAAAGACGAGATACTTAGGCACTTAGAAGACATTAACGGCTTTTACGGTGGAAAAGACGCTATATATCCCCTAAAACGACATATTTTTCGTTATTTAAAAGGCATTAAAAATGCGAAGGCTATCCGCATGAGGCTTGCTGATATGGAGAGCTCCAAGGAAATCATGGCGTTTGTAAAAAAAATTAAAAATTTTTTTATTGATACTTGATATAAATCAATGGTTGTGTTAGAGGATTGGGCTATAATAAAGGGAAATGATACAAAGATTGCTTATAAATATCAATTAAAATATAATATATTTTTATTTTATTTAAAATTTTGTTTTTTTAAAAAAATAAAAGGAAGTTTAAAAACAGTTTAAAGGAGGTATTCTTATTATGAAGCGCTTTTATAAGATTTCAGTTATTATCAGTGTGCTACTTGCAACATTATTTATGACTGACCTTATCTCTGTGGCCTATATATTTTTTACTGTATCCAAGCAAAAGGGAGATGCTGTTGCAATTAATGTTTCGGGAAGGCAGAGGATGCTGAGTCAAAAGATGGCAAAAGAATCCTTTTTATATATAACAACAAATAAGGACGGGAAATGGTTAAACAGCTTAGAGGCGTCTATGGGGCTATTTGACAAGAGCCTCAATGCGCTGATGAATGGGAGCGATGAGATGAAGATTGCCGCTCCAACAGATGATGAGCTTATTAGAGAGCTAAGGCGGCTAAAAGAGATGTGGATGCCATTTAAAAATGCCATTATTGCCTTAAAAGACACTTCAGATAAGGAAGAGATTGATAAGGCCATATCTTATATTACAGAAAATAATATCCCTTTATTAAAGCAGGCGAATGCGGTAACAAAACGTTATGAATCTATAAATAATAAAAAGGTTACCTATTTACTGGAGGTTCTTGTCGTTATGCTCCTTATCGGGTTCGTCCTGTTTGTTATCTCCATTATACTGTTGAAAAAATTTGTATTGTCTCCTCTTAATAATGCAGTGGCGGTCCTTATAAGGGCGTCTGAAGGTCATTTTGATAAGACATTGGATATAAATGGGCCTGATGAGATAAGCAAGCTCAACAGGGCGTATAACTGCCTTGTTACCACTGTAGGGAGCCAGATGCTTACAACATTTGTCTCTAATGATTCGCTTAAAGGCGTTGAAAATGTTGTTCAGGACTCCGCATCTCAGATTATGGAGCATTCCAATAAGCTCAATCAAATGGCGGAAGATGTCTCCCAGGCCTCAACAATGGCGGCGGAAAGCCTTGAGACAGTGTCAAAATCTGTCTCTGAAATGACCATTGCCACAAACGAGATTGCAAAAAGCGTCTCAACAACGGCGGAAAGGACCAATGAGGCTCAGGTGAGGGCGCAGGAATCATCTGAGATTATACAAAGGCTCGGGGAAAGCTCTCAAAAGATAGATAATATCATTCAGGTGATTAACAGCATTGCGGAGCAGACAAACCTGCTTGCCCTTAATGCCACAATAGAGGCGGCAAGGGCGGGCGAGGCAGGAAAGGGCTTTGCAGTTGTGGCCAATGAGGTAAAGGAGCTTGCGAAGCAGACTGCCCAGTCAACTCAGGAGATTACAGCAATGGTTGAGGCAATTCAGACGGATACGAAGGCAGCGGTGGAGTCTGTGGAGCTTATTACCTCAATCGTCTCTGAGGTCAATGACCTTGCCAATACCATCGCAAGCGCCACTGAGGAGCAGACCGCAACTGTAGGGGAGATAAACGAGAGCGTGGAGCAGGGCGCAGACGGAGCAAGGCTTGTAAAGGAGAAGACCGACCTCTTGCTCAGCGCCGCTGATGAATTTGTTATACTTGGAAGCTCTCTTGAGATGGCGAGAAAGGCCGTTGTTACCATTAGTGAACAGGCGGAAGAGATCAGTAAGGAGACGGATGTTGATCCATCTGCTGTAGATATAGCTATAGAAAATTCATATCTTCATTGCAGAATAAAGGCGATAATGAACCAGCATTTTATGTGGGTGGGCAATGTATTGAGCGCTATATTTAAGTATCAGGAGCCAAGGGTTGAGACTGACCCCAACAAGTGCGCCCTTGGAAGGTTCTTATATGAATATCAGCCAACCACTCCGCAAGAGAGAGAGATTATTAATGAGCTTACCCCGATACACAATGAATTGCACAAATCGGCGCATAAAATAATAGAGCTTATCAGGCAGAAGAGGCCAAAACATGAGGTGATAAATGCACTTTCTGAGGATATAGAGCCAATTGTAAGAAATATAATGCCTATATTTGATAAATGGCTTTCTATAGCTGATATGAATAAGACATAGCCCCTCACGCCTCGAATCTTGGGCAGACTCGCCAATTGTTGCAGGATTTAGGTAAAAAATAGCGAAAGAGATACAGGCTGTGAGGCGTATTACGGCTTTTGGTCCCAAATGGCTGATACCCTTGTTTCTATGCTTTAAGCGGGTAAAAAGAGAGAAAGAGAGCTGATTAAGTGAGGCTAATTTTTCCCGATTAATGAACTGAGAAACCAGAACCATTTAAATATGCTTTTCGCCCCCTTTTTAGTATCCCTCAGAAGACCCCGTTTATTATTGCGTTCTAATGGAATACAGTTTACAGGCCGACATAGAGGGGAGGGGAGGGCATTCCTCCCCCCCTTTTTCCCCCGATTACATCTAATTTTTATTTTAAGAGCGTTATATTTCTTGATCTTATACTGCCTTGATAATGGTCAAGGATTTAGAGTAAAATTGAAGGGGATAAGAGAGCGCTAATAAGTGGCTAATAATAAGTGTATTACTTGCAAATTTTATTATATAACATGGGACCAGAGGCGTCCTTATGGGTGCAGGGCATTCGGGTTTAAGGCAAAGAGGGCGCCGTTTATTGTTGTAGAAGAGTCTTCAGGTGAGGAGTGTCATCTATATGAGAAGAGGGAAAAGGGCGAGAAAAGAGGGCGATAGTATGCCCCGCGCCCCATTTTTATTATACTTTTACTGGATATTTCAGATATTAGCGCTTGTGCCGGCGTTTTTGTTTTTCCTCATCCCGCGTCTTTTTTCACCAAAGTATAGGGCAATTACATTAAAGAGGCTTTTTATTTCAGATATAAAGGACATAAGGCGCTTGACTGGAGGGGAGAGAAATAAGGAAGGTGCAGGTGAGGGTAAGAAAAAGGTATTTTGGGTTCATGCGCTTTCTTTTGGCGAGGTGCGTGCCGGGACAATATTGATTGAAAAGATTGCAGTGAGGTGGCCTGATGCAGTAATTTGGGGCAGTTCTTCTACCCCTGACGGGCTCAGAGAGCTTGAGAAGAGCTGGGGGAGGTGGCTTTCAGGCCGCTTTGCCCTTCCTTTTGACCTCATGCCCATTGTAAACAGGGCGATTGCTATGGTGCGTCCTGATGTATTTATCCTGATTGAGACGGATATATGGCCAACCCTTGTATGGAGGATGCGAAAAAGTGGCGCAGGGCTGATTATGGTAAACGGGAGCATATCACAACGGGCAGCCTCAAGGCTTGAGAGGTTTCCATGGGCGGCGCGCCTTTTATATGGGGCGTTTTCAGTGGTTGCCATGCAGTCAATGGGGGATATGGAAAGGCTTTTATCCGTATGGAAAAGGGTATCTTATGGGAAAAGCCATGTTGGCTGTTTAACTCAGGATGGCATAATGGCAGTTGGAAGCATGAAGTTTGATGCAGCCCTGTCAAAGGTAAACAAATACATTGATGATATGAAGAGGGAAAATACGCTGAGGGAATTGGGGTTAAGGGGCAATACTGTAAAAATTGTCGCTGGAAGCACTCATAGCGGAGAAGAGGAGTTAATTATAAGCTCTTTTGTAAGGGTTAAAAAGGGATTAAAAGATATAAATGGAGGAGCTATCCAGTTATTTATCGCCCCACGCGATATTAAAAGGGCGAAAGAGATAGGAGATATTGTGGATAAGGCGGGATTGACATACAGGCTTCGCACGGAAATGGGCGAGGGATATAAGGAAGGCAATTATAATGATTGCGATGTGGTTATATTTGATACGCTTGGCGAGCTTTTAAGGCTTTATTCAATATGTGATATCGCAATAATTGGGGGGACATTTGTCCCTGTTGGAGGGCATAATGCCATTGAGCCTGCCTCAATGGGGCTTCCAGTGATATCGGGGCCATATATTGAGTCAATTTTAGATGTAATGACCGCGCTTGAAAGGGCGGGGGGCGGATTAAGGGCGGGTGATGAACGCCAGATGTATGAGATGCTTAATATGCTTGTGGTTGATAATGTTAAGAGGCGTAAAATGGGCAAAAGGGCAGGGGAGTTTGTTATAAGAAACGGCGGAGTCGTTGATAAGTATTTGGAGATAATAGATTCTCTGCCTTGTCAAAAATGCACAAATGTGCAATAATACCTCAATCCTGCCTTCGCCTTTAAATATAGATAAAAAATATTTTTTATGTCAATGAGTTGAAGGCAGGTTGAATAGCTTCGCTATAACTTTTATCTCATTGTCAGATATCACTTAGATAGTTAGGAGGTTTGCATGTCATCAGTAGTCGTAGTAGGCTCCCAATGGGGTGATGAGGGAAAGGGCAAGATTGTAGATTTACTTACAAAATATGCAGATATAATAGTAAGATTTCAAGGGGGGAATAATGCGGGCCATACCCTTGTGGTAGATGGCAAGACCTTTATATTTCACTTGATACCTTCTGGAATCTTGTATGGAGACAAGACATGTATGATAGGAAACGGGGTAGTCATTGACCCAAAGGTCCTGATAGATGAGATCTCTCACCTGAAGGAAAGGGGGCTTTCTGTATCGGCAGAGAGGTTTAAGATAAGTTATAACGCACACCTCATAATGCCCTATCACAGGGCCATTGATAAGGCGAGGGAAGAGAAAAAGGCTAAGGGAAAGAAGATCGGGACAACAGGAAGGGGCATTGGGCCTTGCTATGAAGATAAGATTGTAAGGTGCGGCATAAAGGTCGGCGACCTGCTTGACCCTGACCTTTTCAGGGAGAAGCTAAAAGAAAACGTGGATGCGAAGAATTTTATTCTTACAAAACAATTCGGGGCTCAGCCAGTAGATTATGATAATATATTAAGAAAATATGAAGGATATATTGATATTCTTTCAAAATATGTTGATAATTGTTCTTATTTAATTGATGTTGCCTTAAAAGAAGGGAAGAATGTATTGTTTGAAGGGGCTCAGGGCACTCAACTGGATATAGACCATGGAACATACCCTTTTGTAACCTCTTCTAATACAGTGGCGGGAGGCGCCTGCACTGGCGCAGGTGTTGGGCCTACCAATATTGATAAGGTCATAGGGGTTGTAAAGGCATACACTACAAGGGTTGGAGGCGGCCCATTCCCGACAGAGCTTTTTGATGATATAGGTGATGTGCTTCAGGAGAGGGGCGCTGAGTTTGGAGCAACTACCGGCAGAAGACGCAGGTGCGGCTGGCTTGATGCAGTGGTATTAAAGGATGCAGTAAGGCTTAATGGCGTAAATTCAATTGCCTTGACCAAACTTGACGTATTGAGCGGCATAGACCCATTAAAGATATGCGTAGAGTATGAGGGAAAAGATAGAAGGTGGGCGTATATGCCAGGTTCTATTAGAGAGGTAGGATGTCTAAGACCCGTTTATAGCGAGATTGGAGGCTGGTCAGAGGATATAAGCGCTGTTGACGATTTTGCCTCCCTTCCACTGCGATGCAGGGAATATATAAAGAGGATTGAAGATATTTCTAACGCCCCTATTGAGATAATATCAGTTGGCCCGGCAAGAGAGCAGACTATTTTATTAAAAAATCCTTTTTCAACATAATTTATAGGGCGCTTAACAGCCGTAGGGGCACGTAGGCAACGGGGGCACGTAGTGGATCGATTCCTAAACAGTATTTCTATCGACCGGAACTAAAATTTTCAGCAGGTAGGGGCACGTTGGAACGTGCCCCTACTTGTTTAAATAGAACCTAATGTCGTGTTATGTATGAAATGTTGTAATGCGCTGTATTTTTTTGTGCATGCAAGGCGCGTATTGAGGAGCATAATGGATTATGTGACTCAATCTACCACGATTTTCAGTTTTTTGGCCCCTTTTGCCGTGCAGGGTTTAGGGGACAATTATAACCTTGAGTAATCCCCTCTTTGTATTTTATGTGCCTCAACTGCTGTCTTTACCCCTATCTCATTAACGGTTTCTTTTAGTGGATCGTGGCCTTCTAACATATCCCTAACATCCCTTAGCGCCTCAGTCTGCTTCATTAATAGGCTTCCAATAGTGTCAAGATGTTTTTCAATATCATTGTCCCCTTCAATAAGGGTGTTAGATAGCATATCCAGCATGGTTACGCTATCTTCTCCGATCTGAAGGGCGTGGCGCTGGGCCTCTGATGCCTGTGTTGCTCCACTAATTTGTGTAACTGGCGCTAAAGGGGCGGTCTTTTCAGCCTCTTGTGTCCCCTTTATTTGCTGCATAAAGATTTCATTAAAAGCGCCGACGCCGGATGTGGATGCAGACTTCCCGGATTTTTCCGTTGAAGTTTGGTCAACATTTGGGGTGATTGGAGTAGTTGGCGATTGTATTTTTATCATGGCCTTCACCTCTTTTATAGTTTATATTAAATTAATATAAAGCAGTAGTCAATAATATTTAACCTAAATCCTGCATTTAGGTTTAATTTAATGACTGAACTCATTTGTCCATTTCTTCTCCTGTACTGTATTATCAAATTTTTATACATTGCCCAACTGACATTATTGATGTATTGTGAGTGAGCCTATGAAGAGACGACCCACAAAGGTTATTTATGTCGGTCATGTCGCCATTGGAGGCGGTAATCCAGTGGCAGTCCAGTCCATGACCAATACTGATACAAGAGATGTTGAGGCGACAGTTGCCCAGATACAGCTCCTTGCTGCCTCGGGCTGCGAGGTTGTAAGGGTCGCTGTCCCTGATATAAATGCCGCTCAGGCCATCTCTGCGATTAAGAAAGCAAGTTCTGTGCCCATTATTGCAGATATACATTTTGATTGGCGTCTTGCGGTTGAGGCTATGGAGAATGGCGCTGATGGAATACGCATAAATCCCGGTAATATTGGAGGAATTGAGAAATTGAAGAGGGTTGTTGAGGCAGCAAGGGCAAAGAATATTCCCATAAGGGTAGGGGTCAATGCTGGCAGCCTTGAGAAGGATATTAGGAAAAAATATCAGGGGGCAACCCCAGAGGCGCTTGTTGAGAGCGCATTGAGAAATGTTGAAAGGGTAGCTGAGCTTAGTCATAATTTAATAAAGATATCAATAAAATCATCTGATGTTATAACAACGGTAAGGGCCTATGAGATGCTTTCAGAGGCCACTGACCTCCCCTTACACCTTGGAGTTACTGAGGCAGGCGGGCTGATTGCAGGTACAGTGAAGAGCAGCATGGCAATAGGCGCATTGTTGATGAAGGGCATTGGGGATACTATCAGGGTATCTCTTACGCGGCCGCCTGTTGAAGAGGTGCAGGTTGCCTATGAGATATTGAGGGCAGCAGGAATAAGGTGCAGGGGGGCGGAAATAATTTCCTGTCCCACATGCGGAAGGTGTGAGATTGACCTGTTTTCTCTTGTTCAGGAGGTAGAGAAGAGGGCAGCGGCAATTGAGACGCCATTAAAGATTGCAGTTATGGGCTGCGTGGTAAATGGACCGGGAGAGGCAAGGGATGCAGATGTGGGCGTAGCAGGAGGCAAGGGTGTTGGCATTATATTTAAGGGAGGAAAGATAGTGAAAAAGGTGAAAGAAGATGTTTTAATAGATGAATTCTGGCAGGTAGTTGAGGAACTTATAGAAGTGAAAGGTGAAAGTATAACCTAAATTCTAAATCCTGCACGGCAAAATTGGGCAAAGCGGTTTATCTTTATCCTCTACAGAAAAATTGTTGACAATAAAGCAACACACTAATACTTGACAATTAAGCCAACTATATTTACTCTTGTTTACCCTGTAAATTTATTTTTTAAACGGGGCCGTAGCTCAGTTGGGAGAGCGCGTGAATGGCATTCACGAGGTCAGCGGTTCGATCCCGCTCGGCTCCACCAAAAGCTCAATAAAAATAGGTAGTTATAGCTATTAATTGCCTGAAATGCTACAAAAAACATAGTTCACAATGACCCACGATGGCTCAGGATAACCCATGTTTTCGTAAGGCATAAAGAACTGCGTCATTGCGAATGGTCAGAAATAGACTGGGATAGAAAAGAATGGAAAATTCCTGCGGAGAAAATGAAGAGCAGATATCCTCCTATATTACCGTTATCACGTCAAGCTATAGAAATATTACAGTATATGCAACCTGTTACAGACATTAAAAGCAAATATGTCTTTCCATAACCAAGAAGGTATGAACATCCTTTGAGCGATAATGCCTTACTTGCAGCCTTAAGACGTATGGGAATACTGAAAAAAGAGTTTGTTATTCACGGTTTTCGTTCAATGGCTTTCCACTTCGTTTTCTTGCCATAGAAAAATGGAAGGCTTGTCTTGCGTTACACCCCTCTCTTCAGGGAGGGGTGGATGGATTTGAGGAGGTCAGGCATATTGGGGCACGGACTGGCAGGCACCCTCCCAGTGTAGGGTGGAAGCTTCACCACTACCGCTATGCCTTCTCTTAACTCAGTCCTCATCACTCAGTCCTCAGTCCTCAGTCCTCATCGCTCAGTCCTCATCACTCAGTCCTCAGTCCTCATCGCTCAGTCCTCATCACTCAGTCCTTTTATTCCAATTGTTGTCAACCTCCTTAAAGTAAGGATCTTATGAGGGCGCAGCAAATAAAAGTTCATTTTATAATACATTATAACCATTATTTATTGACAATGTATCACATATTTAATATTATCAAACTATGGCAAATAAAAAAGAAAGTTTTTGTGACGTATGGATAGTAGGTTTAGATGGAAAGTATACCAAATGTGGAGAACTTCTTATTAGGGGTAAAAATCTTTTCTTTAGGTATTTAACAAAATGGCTGCAAACAGGCTATCCAATTGACCCATTGCACCTTCCTTTAAAAGAAGGCATATTTCGCTCCGTTGGTTTTTCACCACCATTATTGATTTTTGAGGATACATTACCCGATGGATGGGGGCTTGCTATACTGTCTAAGCAATATGGCCTTAATTTATATGGCGACAATAAACCTTATGCTCTTGGATTAGTTGGAACTTCAGGAGTAGGGGGTTTATTTTTAACAAA
>JALWQB010000004.1 GCA_026994795.1 Deltaproteobacteria bacterium | reverse complement strand
GAAAGTATCTCCTGGCTCATTACCTGTCACCTCTTTGATGATAGATTAAATCAATAAAATCTAATTTAACATATTGAAATCATAATATCTATAGCTTTTTTATTTTTTTTAAGTGGTGATTTAGGGTCCTTAGGGATTGATTTAATAGAGATATAATATAAGTTATGTGTGAGAATATAAATATAAAATGGTATGATAAAATATCTTATTTTTATGATTTTATTACTTTATTATTTTATCGCAGCGCCAGAATAAAACTAATAAATTCCCTAAGCATCAAGGAGAATGACAGGATACTAATCATTATCGTAAATTGTGTTGCAAAGGCTGAAATTACAAGAGACGCTGAATTTTATGCAAAAGGTTTAGTGACTGACTACAAGCCAATTGATAAATTCTTTTTTCAAAGTATTTATGTTAGTAGAGGAACAAAATAAAACCTAAATTCTGCACGGCAAAACAGGGGGGCTTGACCGCCATCCGCTGCGCCCTTTTGGGTGCCTGTGTCTTGTCGGCAAGCTGCCCTTTGCACAAAAAAGACAGGAGATTGACGCTATATGCTGGGTAACATATTAACAAAGCTCATTGGGACGCGACATGACAGAGAGATAAAGAAGATAAGGCCGATAGTAAATAAGATAAATGAGATGGAGCCTGAGATAGCCAAACTTGATGACGCATCATTAAGGGCGAAGACAGGAGGGTTCAAAGAGAGGGCAGAAAAGGGGGAATCCCTTGATTCACTCCTTATAGAGGCGTTTTCAGTAGTAAGGGAGGCCTCAAAGAGGACCCTTGGCCTAAGGCCCTATGATGTCCAGTTAATTGGAGGCATTGTGCTCCATCAGGGAAAGATTGCGGAGATGAAGACAGGCGAGGGCAAGACCCTTGTCGCCACAATGCCTGTATATCTCAATGCCCTTACCCAAAAGGGCGTGCATGTAGTAACGGTGAATGACTATCTTGCAAGGCGTGATGCAGAGTGGATGGGGCAGATTTACAATTTCTTAGGGCTTTCTGTCGGGGTAATCGTGCACGGCCTTGACGACAGGGAGAGAAAAGATGCCTATAACTGTGATGTTACATACGGGACGAACAATGAGTTTGGCTTTGACTATCTTAGAGATAATATGAAGTATTCCCTTGAGGACATGGCTCAAAGGGATTTTTACTATGCAATCGTTGATGAGGTTGACAGCATATTGATAGATGAGGCGCGCACGCCCCTTATCATATCAGGCCCATCGGAGGAGTCAACTGACCTCTACTACAGGGTAAACAGCATTATCCCCGCGCTTAAAAAGGACATTCATTATACGATTGATGAGAAGGCGCGGGTCTCAACCCTTACTGAAGAGGGAGTGGCAAGGTGTGAGGCGCTTTTGAAGGTAGAAAACCTCTATGACCCAACAAACACGACTCTCCTTCACCACCTGCAGCAGGCGCTGAGGGCGCATACGCTGTTTAAGAGGGATGTGGATTATATAGTAAAAGATGGTCAGGTGGTTATTGTAGATGAGTTTACAGGGAGGCTTATGCCGGGGAGGAGATACTCAGACGGGCTTCATCAGGCGCTTGAGGCGAAAGAGGGCGTAAAGATTGAGAGTGAGAACCAGACCCTTGCCTCAATCACATTTCAGAATTTTTTCAGGATGTATGAAAAGCTTGCCGGCATGACAGGCACGGCTGATACTGAGGCGGAGGAGTTTAAGAAGATATACAACTTAGATGTAGTGGTCATACCAACGCATAAGCCCATGATAAGGATAGACCACCCCGACCTTGTGTTCAGGACAGTGAAGGAGAAATTTGAGGCGGCGGTCAAAGAGATTGTGGAGCTTCACAAGATGGGACGGCCCGTGCTTGTAGGCACTACAAGCGTTGAGAACTCAGAGAAATTGTCTTCCATGCTTAAAAGGCGGGGCATACCCCATGAGGTATTAAATGCGAAACACCATGAAAAAGAGGCTGAGATAGTAAAATATGCAGGAGAGAAGGGAAGGGTTACGATTGCAACCAACATGGCAGGAAGGGGCACTGATATAGTGCTTGGCGAGGGGGTAAAAGAGCTTGGGGGCCTTCATATCCTTGGCACAGAGCGCCATGAATCACGGCGCATTGACAATCAGTTGAGGGGACGCTCTGGAAGGCAGGGCGACCCGGGTTCTTCTCGTTTTTATCTTTCCCTTGAAGATGACCTGTTGAGGATATTTGGCGGAGAAAAGATACAAAAGTTTATGGACAGGCTTGGCATGGAGGAAGGTGAGCCGATAGAGCATCAGATGCTCTCTAAGGCCATTGAGAACGCCCAGAGAAAGGTTGAGGCCCAGAACTTTGAGATAAGAAAGCACCTCCTTGAGTATGATGATGTGATGAACACTCAGCGCACTGTTATCTATTCGCAGCGGCGCGATATACTTAAAGGCGGCAGCCTCAAGGAGACAATAATAGAATTTTTAGAAGAATGGGCTGAAAAAACCGCATCTGAATATGGAGATGAAACGATACCGCCATCTGAATGGCAGTGGGATGAGCTTAATAAGAATTTCTCCGGGCTTTTCGGGATAAAATTTAACTTGTCTCAAGAACAAAAGGCTAAGATGACTCAGGATGCCCTTAACGAACTTATTAAAAATTCCCTGATTGCAGCATACAAGGCTCAGGAAGAGCGATTTGGCGAAGAGGATATGAGAGAAATTGAGAGGTTTATCCTTTTAGAGACCCTTGACAACCTTTGGAAAGACCATCTCCTTACCATGGACCACTTGAGAGAGGGCATAGGCCTTATGGGATATGGCCAGAAAGACCCCCTTCAGGAATATAAGAAAGAGGGCTATCAGCTCTTCTTAGATATGATTGAGATGTTTAAGGGAGAGGTCATCAGCCTTATCTTGAGGATACGGCCAATGAGGGTGATTGATATAGAGAAACTTGAAGAAAAGAAGAAAAAAGAGCAGGAAAAACTCCAATACAGTCATGGGGATAGTGAAGATGCGAAAAAGCCGAAAACCTACAAAAGAGCAGGGAAGAAAGTAGGGCGCAATGAGCCATGCCCCTGCGGCAGCGGC
Source organism: Deltaproteobacteria bacterium (assembly GCA_026994795.1). Taxonomy (GTDB): domain Bacteria; phylum Desulfobacterota; class Dissulfuribacteria; order Dissulfuribacterales; family Dissulfuribacteraceae; genus JALWQB01. The sequence goes on along the minus strand of JALWQB010000004.1, from coordinate 6,713 downwards.
AAAAAGTATAAAAAGTGCTGTGGCAGAAAGGCCTAAACCATAAGGCAATGCACAGGGGAAAATTCAATAGATTATTCAGTAAGGCAATACTTTTTAAAGGCGTTATTGACTTTTTTACAGAAAAAAGGTAGTAATTGCCTTTTAAATATTACCTAAATCCTGCACGGCGAAATGGGACATAAGTGAACGCGAATCTCAGATCTTTTGCCTCCTTTTGCCCTCCCTTCGGGATTGCAGGATTTAGGCATTAAATTCTTTTAAGAAAGAGGAACGAACTATGAAAGTAACCATTGAGGATGTAGGCCCTGTTAAAAAGAGGCTTATGGTATCAGTGCCTGCGGACGCAGTAACGAAAAAGTTCAATAAGGTATCTGACGAGATAAGGAGGCAGGTAAAAATAGATGGGTATAGAAAGGGAAAAGCGCCTTTAAATATTATAAAAAAGATACATGGAGATTTAATAAGGAAGGCTGTTCTTGAAGAGTTAATACAGGATACCTTTCCAGAGGCAATTAAAGAGGCGGATTTAAGGCTTATTTCCATTCCGACAGTGGATAAAATAAATGAACTTAATGAGGGAGAGGAATTTTTATATTCCGCGCTATTGGAGCTATGGCCTGATTTTGAGCTGCCTGACTATAAGGGGTTAAAGATTATAAGGCCCAAAATAACAGTTACAGAAGAAGATATTGAAGAGCAGCTTCGAGAGCTTAGAAAGCAGTTTGGCTCTCTTGAACCAATAAAAGAAGATGTTCCAATAAAAGAAGGGGATATAGTGTTGGTGGACTATAAGGGGTATTGTAATGGAGAAGAGATAGATGGATTAGAACAGGAATCTTATTATATTGAGGTTGGCAGCGATTATTTAAATCAATCTTTTGAAAAACAGTTAATAGGGGCGAAAAAAGGAGAAGATATTGAGATAACAGTCTCTTATAGCAATGATGCCCTTAATGAAAAGATTGCGGGCAAGACCATTAATTACAGGGTAAAGATAAAAGACGTTATGAAGAGGATTCTCCCTGAATTAAATGACGAATTTGCGCAAAGGTTTGGCGGGCAATACAAGAGCCTTGAGGACTTAAGGTCTCGTTTAAGGGAGTTAATAGAGAAGGCTAAAAAGGAGGCGCAGGAGAGTGTTGTAAGAAAGCAGTTATTTGACCAGCTTACAAGGGCGGTTGATTTCCCTGTGCCTGAGAGCCTTATAGAGAAAAAGGTGATTCAGCTAATGGACAACGTAGTGGCTCATCTTAATGAAAGGGGATTTAATAGTCTGAATGAAGTTGGCATAACTGAGAAGAGGCTGAAAGAGAAAATGCGGGAGGAGGCAAAACGGCAGGTAAAAATAGAGATAATATTTGATATGATCGCTAAGAAGGAAAATATTACAGTCTCTCAAGAGAAGATAAATGATATGCTTAAACATATCCAATTTGACGGAAATGTCAGGAGCGAGGATATTGAAGCCGCTGTTTCAGAGCATATCGTGCCAAAGATATTTACGATGCGTGTAATAGATTTTCTGTTAAAACATGTAGATATTCAGGACAAGGATATTGACCTGAGCTTAATGAAGGGAGATATGGAAGATGAAATGTTGGGTAATATAATAAGTGATAACAGCTATGAGCCTGACGCCGAAAAAGTTGGGGAGGAGGTAAAATAGATGCCGCTTATACCAATCGTAATAGAGCAGAGCCCGCGGGGAGAGAGGGCCTATGACATATACTCGCGCCTTTTAAAGGAGCGGATAATATTCTTGGGAGGCGCTGTAAACGATGAGGTGGCCAATCTCATTATTGCCCAGTTCCTGTTTCTTGAGGCGGAAGACCCTAAAAGAGACATTACCCTATATATAAACTCACCGGGGGGCGTTGTAACTGCCGGCCTTGCCATATATGATACCATGCAATATATAAAGCCTGATGTATCTACCCTGTGCCTTGGTCAGGCGTCAAGCATGGGTGCGCTTTTGCTTGCGGCAGGCTGTGATGGCAAGAGATATACCCTGCCAAACGCAAGGATACTCATTCATCAGCCAATGGGGGGCTTTCAGGGACAGGCAACTGATATTGATATCCATGCAAAGGAGATATTGAGGCTTAAAGAAAGATTAAATTCTATCCTTGCCTCCCATACAGGCCAGCCAATAGAGCGCATACGCATGGATACTGAAAGGGACTTCTTTATGGGCGGCATTGAGGCGAAAGAATACGGGATTGTTGACCATGTAATTGAAAAGAGACAAATTTCCGAGACTGAGGAGGGAAAGGATTAATGTCAAACAGGGAAAAGGGCGATAAAGGTCAAGATAATCAAAATAATAAGGAATATGGCCCTTCTTGCAATTTAAAATGTTCTTTTTGCAATAAAGGCCATCATGAAGTAAAAAAACTTATAGCAGGCCCAAATGTCTATATATGTGATGAGTGTGTTGAGCTGTGTAACGACATTATTGCTGAAGATGAGCAGGGAGATGATAATAAGGGTAAGGCAGGCTATATATTAAAGCCATCAGAGATAAAGGCCATTTTAGACCAGTATGTCATAGGACAGGAACATGCAAAAAAGATATTAAGTGTCGCCGTGCATAATCATTATAAAAGGATAGAGACCGTCATTGACCTTGAGGATGTAGAGCTTCAGAAGTCAAATATCGTCTTGATTGGCCCTACAGGCAGCGGCAAGACCCTTTTTGCCCAGACGCTTGCGAGGATATTAAACGTGCCGTTTTCTATTGCAGACGCAACCACGCTGACAGAGGCGGGGTATGTTGGAGAAGATGTTGAGAACATTATTTTAAACCTCTTGCAGTCAGCGGATTATGATGTGGAGCTTGCCTCACGGGGGATAGTGTATATTGATGAGATTGATAAAATCTCCAAAAAGACCGATGCCCCGTCCCTTACAAGGGATGTATCAGGCGAGGGGGTTCAGCAGGCGCTTTTAAAGATTGTTGAGGGCACGCTGTGTAATGTCCCTCCAAAGGGCGGCAGAAAGCACCCGCAGCAGGAATATGTAAAGATTGATACTACAAATATCCTGTTTATAATGGGCGGCGCATTTGTGGGGCTTGACAGTATCATAAAGGCAAGGCTCGGGAAGAAGTCAATTGGCTTTGGCGCTGATGTGCATGGCATGCAGGATATGAAGCTCAGTGAGATACTGTCAAAGGCGCAGCCTGAAGACCTTATAAAATACGGGCTTATCCCTGAGCTTGTCGGCAGAATCCCTGTTATAGCCACATTAGAAGAGCTTGACGAGGAGGCACTTATAAGGATACTTAAAGAGCCGAAGAATGCGGTTATAAAGCAGTTCCAAAAGCTCTTTGAGATGGATGGGATAGAGCTTACGTTCACAGATGGGGCGATAAAGGCCATTGCAAAAAAGGCGATTGAGAGAAAGACAGGCGCAAGGGGGCTCAGGGCAATATTAGAAGAGGCGATGCTTGACCTTATGTATGATATCCCATCTCTTGAGGGTGTTACAGAGTGCATTATTACAGAAGATGTGATTGAGAAAGGGGCGGAGCCCATTTTATTATATGAAGAGGAGAGACAGGCAAGGGCATCTTGAAAAACATTATTACAAGGGTGAAACAGATGTTGAATACAGACGATACTATTAGTATCCCCCTTATGCCGTTAAGGGATATAGTGATATTCCCTAATATGGTAGTGCCGTTATTTGTCGGCAGGGAAAAGAGCGTTATAGCCATTGAAAAGGCGATGAGTGAGGGGCATGAGATATTTCTCGCCTCTCAAAAGGACGCTAATGTAGATGAGCCTGATATAAACGATATATATCATATTGGGACGATCGGAACTATATTGCAGTTGTTAAGGCTCCCTGACGGCACTGTAAAGATATTGATTGAAGGCAGAAATAGGGGGCGGATACTGCGTTTTTTGCCCCAGAAAGACTTTTTCGCCGTAGAGCTTGAGATTTTAAAGACAGTATCTGCAGAAGGGCCAAAGATAGACGCCCTTATAAGGATGACAGTGGAGGCGTTTGACGACTATGTGAAGCTCAACAAAAAGATACCTCCTGAGGTGGCAGTGTCAATCTCTTTAATATCAGACCCTGACAGGCTTGCTGATACGATTGCGGGTCATATCCCCTTCAAGGTAAGGGATAAGCAGCGGCTTTTAGAGACGCTGGATGCTGCAAAGAGGTTAGAGCGGCTTTATACCATGATGAAGAGCGAGGCGAAGATCGTCCAGATGGAGCAGAAGATAAGGGAGCGGGTAAAAAAGCAGGTTGAGAGGACGCAGCGGGAGTTTTATCTTAATGAACAGTTGCGGGCGATACAGAAGGAGATGGGGCATAAGGACGATGTTCAGACAGATATTCAAGACCTTGAGAGGAAGATAAAGAAGAAGAGGCTTCCAAGGGAGGCTGCGCAGAGGGTAAGGCAGGAATTTAAAAAATTAAAGCTGATGGCGCCCATGTCTGCTGAGGCAACTGTTGTAAGGAATTATATTGACTGGATTTTGACCCTTCCGTGGTTTGAGAGGACAAAGGATAAGCATGATATAAAAGAGGCGGAAAAGATATTGAATGAAGACCATTACGGCCTTGAAAAGCCAAAGGAGAGGATACTTGAATATCTTGCAGTTCAATCCCTTGTAAAGAAGATGAAGGGGCCTATTTTGTGCCTTGTAGGCCCGCCCGGAGTTGGCAAGACATCCCTTGCCAAGTCTGTTGCAAGGGCGCTTGGCAGGCACTTTGTAAGGCTCTCGCTTGGAGGCGTGAGGGATGAGGCGGAGATAAGGGGGCACAGGCGCACCTACATAGGGGCAATGCCGGGGAAGATTATTCAGTCATTAAAGAAGGCGAAGACCTCAAACCCCGTGTTTTGTCTTGATGAGGTGGATAAGATGAGCGCTGACTTCAGGGGCGACCCATCTGCCGCCCTCTTAGAGGTGCTTGACCCTGAGCAGAACCATACGTTTAATGACCACTATCTTGACCTTGATTACGACCTGTCGGAGGTGCTGTTTATAACCACTGCAAATGCCCTTCATACAATACCTTTGCCCCTTCAGGACAGGATGGAGATAATAGAGATTGCAGGCTACACGGAAGAGGAGAAGATAGAGATAGTTAGAGGTTATCTTATACCGCGTCAGTTAGAGGCTCATGGGCTGAGGCCTGAGTATGTCCAGTTCAGTCAGGGCGCTTTGTCAGAGATAATACGCTCTTATACAAGGGAGGCAGGGGTTAGAAACCTTGAGCGCTCCATTGCCACTATTTTAAGAAAGGTGGCAAGGGAATTTGTGCAGAGCGAACAGGATAAGGACAAGTGGCATATTAAGATCGGGCAGAATTCTACTTTTAAATATCTGGGCGTCCCTAAGTATAAGAAGAAAGAGACAGAGGAAAACGACCTTGTTGGCGTTGCGACCGGTCTTGCATGGACAGAGACAGGCGGCACCATACTTCACATAGAGGCATCTATTATGCCGGGCAAGGGTCAGCTTACGATTACTGGAAAACTGGGCGATGTTATGCAGGAATCTGTGCAGGCGGCAATGAGCTATGTAAGGTCAAGGGCATATCAGTTTGACCTTCCCTGGGATTTTTATCAAAAGATTGACATACATGTCCATGTGCCAGAAGGGGCAATTCCAAAGGATGGGCCAAGCGCTGGCATAACTATTGCCTCTGCAATCATCTCAGCGCTGTTAAAGATACCTATAAGGCATGAGATAGCCATGACAGGAGAGATAACATTAAGGGGGAGGGTCCTTGGTATCGGCGGTCTGAAGGAAAAACTCCTTGCTGCAAAGAGAATGGGCATTAAAAACGTGGTTATACCATCTGAAAATGAAAAGGACTTAAAGGAGATCCCCAATAAGATTACAAAGGCTCTTAATATCACGCTTATTGAGCACATGGATGATGTCTTGATAAATGCCCTTAAGATAGACGACCCAAAGACATTGTTTAAGACCCCATCCCCGCAAGATGCTCCTGACCTCTTTTCAATTATTCAGCAACAAAAGGCGATGGAGGAGATTCGGCCTCATTGAGGCAATAAAAAAGTTAAAGACGAGTCAAGAAGACAAACGACAACGAGAAAAGGACAAGCGCGATGGCTGCTAAGAAAGACATTCCCACTGTAATAGGTCAGACGAGGCTGGAAGAGACTGTTTTAAAGATCACTAAGGAGATAGTCATAAAATTTATAGAAATGGGAAAGGTTACCCCTGCCACCTTTGAAGAGACATTTAACGCAGTGTATAGAGCAGTTAAGAATGTTACTCAGGAAGAGACAATGAAATTGATGTAATCAGAATTTTTTTGCCCTTGGATGTGCCTTATCGTATATTTTGGCAAGGGCAGATATGTCAAGGTGGGTATAACATTGTGTGGTCTGGAGGCTTGCATGACCCAATATCTCTTGGATACTTCTTAAATCTGCCCCTGCCTCTAAAAGGTGCGATGCCATTGAATGTCTCAATGTATGAGGAGTGCAGGGGTCGGAAATTCCTGCCTGTCGCCTTAAACCCTTTATTATGCGTTGAACGCTGCGCTGCGTAAGGCGTGAGCCCCTGCTATTTAAAAAGAGGGGGGCTTCATTATAAGACCCCTCGTCTAAAGACTGCTGATTTATTAATATCTTTCTTGCCTCTAAATATTTTAAGATGGCATCTTTTGCATAAGCGCCGAAAGGGACCATCCGCTCTTTATTACCCTTGCCGCGAACC
>JALWQB010000003.1 GCA_026994795.1 Deltaproteobacteria bacterium | reverse complement strand
TATGCAATGGCAGGGGCAGCGCTACTTGCGGTTACGCTTGTGCCTGCATTAATGGGCTTTTTTATAAGGGGAAGGATTATTGAAGAGGCCAAAAATCCCCTTAACAGGCTATTTCACTTCATTCACAGGCCCATATTAAAGGGGTGTATGAAGGTAAGGTGGCTTGTTATTGCCTTAATGATAGGTCTTGTAGGCGTAACATTTTATCCTTTAAGACATATCGGCTCTGAGTTTATGCCCCCGCTTGATGAAGGGGACATACTATACATGCCAACTACATTTCCTGGCATATCAATAACAAAGGCAAAAGAGTTACTGCAGCAGACTGACCGTATCTTAAAGACATTTCCAGAGGTAGAGTCTGTATTTGGAAAGGTAGGGCGCGCTGAGACAGCCACTGACCCAGCCCCCCTATCAATGATTGAAACGGTTATCCAACTCAAGCCAAAAGACCAGTGGCCTGACCCCACTATGAGCACCCTTGATGTTATGAAAAAGATGGATAAAGAGCTAAAGATACCAGGGCTTTCAAACACATGGACAATGCCAATTAAGACCCGTATTGATATGTTGTCAACAGGCATTAAGACCCCTGTTGGCATAAAGATAAGCGGGCCTGACCTTGGCCAGTTAGAAGAGCTTTCAAAGAAAATAGAGGCCACTATTAAGGAACTGCCTGAGACCGTCTCTGCCTATGGGGATAGGGCACAAGGAGGCTATTTTTTGGATATTAAGATAGACAGGAAGGCTATCTCACGATACGGCCTTTCTATAAAGGCTGTTCAGGATGTTATAATGAGCGCAATTGGCGGCATGAAGCTTACTGAGACCATTGAAGGGCTTGAGAGATACCCTGTAAACTTGAGGTATCCAAGGGATTTTAGAAGCTCAATTGACGCAATCAAGAGGGTGCTAATACCTACCCCTCAGGGCGCACATATCCCGCTTGGGGCAGTTGCAGCCATAAGGCTTTCAAGGGGGGCGCCAGTTATAAAGACGGAAAATGCAAGGCCAAACGCATGGGTATATATTGATATTAACACATCAGATATTGGAGGCTTTGTCAAAAAGGCAAAGAGGCTTATTAACGCAAAGGTAAAACTGCCCCCTAACTATTCAATCTCATGGTCAGGCCAATTTGAATATATGGAACGGGCGGCAAAGAAATTAAGATTTGTGGTGCCTGCAACACTGTGCCTTATATTCCTTTTGCTTTACTTTAACTTTAGAAATATATCTGGCCCAATTATGGTAATGACATCAATACCTTTTGCCCTCATTGGCGGTGTGTGGCTTTTATATATATTAAATTACAACTTCTCAGTGGCTGTTGCAGTTGGCTTTATCGCCCTTGCTGGCGTGGCTACAGAGATAGGGGTGCTTGTGCTTACATTCATTGACCATGAGATCGCAAGGACAAGGCAGATAAAAGAGGCTAATAACCAGATAGAAAGCGCCAATAGCAAATCAGCGTCCATAACCCTATCATCAGAGGAGATAAAACAGGCTGTTATCAAAGGAACATCTGAAAGGGTAAGGCCAATCCTAATGACCGCTACTGCAACCACAATTGGCCTTGTGCCTGTAATGATGTCAGGAGGGGCAGGCTCACAGACCATGCAGCGCATTGCAGCGCCAATGGTTGGGGGGATGGTCTCTACAACAGTGCTATCGCTTTTGGTATTACCAATACTATATGGATTACTACTTGAGATTAAAGAGAAAATGCGAAGATAGAGACCTTAGAGGCTGTAGGAAAGATAAAAGTTCTATAACTGCTACATATAACTTCCCCTAAATAGTCCTTGAAATCATCATTCATTAGTTTTATCCTTGCAAATCAAGGAGGCATATCCTGTGATTGCAAGGATAAAGAGACGTATTGAGAGGCGTTTAGTAGGGCGTTTGGATGAGGTGCCTGCTGTTGTGCTTTTAGGTCCTCGTCAGGTAGGCAAGACCACCCTTGCTATCAGTATAAGCGGACAAAGAGATGCTATTTATATAGACCTTGAATCTCCTTCAGATAGGGCACGTCTTAGTGACCCTGAGCTATATCTAAGCGGCAGGCTGGGGCATTTAGTGATACTGGATGAGATACACAGAACCCCTGGGATATTTCTTGTCTTAAGGGGGCTTATTGACAGGGCGCGCAGAGATGGGCGGACAAGCGGGCTCTATCTCCTCCTTGGCTCTGCCTCTATTGATATGCTCAGGCAATCAGGGGAGACATTAGCAGGGCGCACCAGCTATATTGAGCTCAGTCCATTTGATGTGCTTGAGGTTACAGATTCAGCTAATGATACGGCAATTAACAGGCTATGGATGCGTGGGGGATTTCCTGAGAGTTTTCTTGCCCATAATGACAGTCAGAGTATGCGTTGGCGTCAGGACTTTATCCGCACCTATCTTGAAAGGGATATACCTCAATTTGGAAGGCGTATTGCCTCAGAG
>JALWQB010000002.1 GCA_026994795.1 Deltaproteobacteria bacterium | reverse complement strand
CAAGGGCGGTTATGAGCTCATGAGTTGAGCATTTTTCCCTAAGCGCAACTGTAAAATAGCTTGCCACAGTCTCATACCCAAGGGGCAACGGGTCTTCAAACTGCATAATCGGGTGAGGGTGAAACCCTCTTGTAAAGACAAGTGGAAGGGCTGCCCTCCTTATAGAGCGTTGAAGCACCCTCATTACATCCCGATGCCCTATGAGCCTTAAGAGGCCAAAGCGCGCGAAACGGAACAAATAGAAGTATTGAGGGCTATTGGCTATGGCTAATGGTCTTCTGGGCCTTACACCCTCTTTAAACTCTACAGCCTTCTCCTTTAATACAGGATAAACCTCTTTAAAATCACATACCCCGCACCCCTTACACTCCCCTCCTCTACAATCAGGCGTAAGTTCTCTATTATGTGCCTTTTTAAGCTCTTTAAGGAGAAAATTCTTCTTTACGCCAGTATCAATGTGGGCCCACGGCAAAAGCTCATCATGCATCCGTCTTCTTAAGTATGCATCCATATCTATATCGCATTCTTCTGCTGCCTCTCTAAACACCTTAATATCAAGAAAGTCTGTCCATGCGGAAAGCCTTGCGCCCTTTTGCCACGCCCTTATAAGAGGCATTAAAAGGCGTCTGTCGCCCCTTGAGAATACGCCTTCAAGCCAGCTCTGGGCTGGCTCATGCCACTTTAGCCTTATGCCCCTTTTATTTTTACGGATAAGAGACTTTAAGAGAGAAAGCCTCCTCCTTGACTCCTCAATGGAGAGCTGCTCCTCCCACTGAAACGGCGTATGGGGCTTTGGGACAAATGTCCCAACGCTTACAGTAACCTCTCCACCCTTTGAGATTGCCTTGACCTTTTTTGAAAGCCCCATAATGGCCATTACATCCTCATCCGTCTCTGTTGGAAGCCCTATCATAAAATAGAGCTTCATATTGCGCCACCCTGCCCTGTATGCCTCTTCAGCGGTTTGAAGAAGGTCTTCTTCCCTTATGCCCTTATTTATCACATCCCGCAGCCTCTCTGAGCCTGCCTCAGGCGCAAGGGTAAAGCCTGTCTTTCTCACTGACCTTATCTCTTCTATGATACGACCTGTAAGGGTGCCAACCCTGAGGGACGGTAGGGACAGGGATACTTGAATGGGACGCAGCATCTCCATCAATGAACATATAAGCCATTCTAAACTTGAATAATCGCCTGTGCTGAGGGAAAGGAGTGATATTTCATCAAAGCCTGTTAATTTTAACATCTTTTGGGCATAATCTATGACCTCATCTGGGTCTCTCTCCCTTACGGGCCTGTATATTATGCCAGCCTGACAAAAACGGCATCCCCTTGTGCACCCCCGCGCTATCTCAATGCCGAGCCTGTCATGGACAATCCTCCCCAGTGGGACAAGCGGCGGTGAAGGCAGGGGGGCTTTGTCAATGGAGCTTATAAAACGCCTCTTCACCCTTTGAGGCGCATCATAAAGCGGCTCTATCTCCAAAAGCTCATCAGTTGAAGAATAAATATGCCTGTAAAATAAGGGCACATAAACGCCCCTTATCTGAGAGAGCCTGCGCAATAGCTCATGCCTTGTTGCCCCTTCCTCCTTTGCCTCCCTTACAACAGAGAGGATATCCACTATCCCCTCCTCCCCATCCCCTATCAGGATGGCGTCAAACAACTCGCACACTGGCTCAGGATTATAGGCATTGCTCCCGCCGCCGATTACAATGGGCTGATTTAATCCCCCTTTTTCTGCTTCTTCTTCATGCCTCTTTGAGGCAGTAAAGGGTATGCCCCCAAGCTCTAACAAGGTAAGGATATTGGGAAATGATAGCTCATAGGGAAGGGTAATGCCAATGACATCAAAAGAAGATAACGGCATCCCTGTCTCAATGCCCCATAGGGAAATGCCTTTATCCCTTAAAATAGCCTCTAAATCGCAATTCGGCGCATATACCCTGTCTGCAATCGCCCAAGAAAGCCCATTTACGATGTGATAGAGTATATGAAGCCCTAAATGGCTCATGCCAATCTCATATAGGTCAGGAAATGCCAGACAGCACCTCAACTCTGCCTCATCCCATGCCTTATCAGATGCCCCAGACCTTGCGTTAATCTCATGGCCTATATAGCGAAAAGGAGACCTTACCTTAGATAATAAAAAATCATCTATTGCCATAAATTATAAGCCAGCCTCATAGCCCCGTAGCAGTTCGTTTCCTAAAAAGCATATCATTTTTATGGATGGGGCACGTTGCAACGTGCCCCATCCTTGCCACTGCCTTTGGACTATTAGTTTATACTTAAATCCTGCAAACAACTACCTCATTTGATCTCTATCACATAACTGATGTTCCAAAAGAATTTGGTCGTTTAAAATCAGGTTATCTTATTGATATTATTCAAGATTTCCTTGAACTTTTAAGTTGTTTTCTAGTGGTAACAGCAGGTTTATATGGAAGCACTTTGGG
>JALWQB010000001.1 GCA_026994795.1 Deltaproteobacteria bacterium | reverse complement strand
AGATTGTGAGGATAATGGCTGGGTATGGAGTAATACAGGCAGATGTCTTAGTAATAAGATATGTTCTTACTCTGATTTACAATGGTGCACTTTTGAAGATGATTGTCTTAATGCCGGGGGGTACTGGTGGGATAAATCCTGTCATGATATTGAGTGTCTTGACTGGGCTCGCCAGCAGGTTACAAATAGGAATTTCAGAGATATTGAGCAGATGATAAGCCTTGCTTTAAATAGTAATATAACACAGTTAAACTATAAAATAGCTATGAGCCCTGGAGCTCTTGATAAGCTTCAGTATATCAGTTTTGATATTAAACGCTGTTTTGCTATTCTCAATCTTGATTTATTCAGAGATATAATTTTGTCTGCCTTGCAGTCGCTGTCTTTAAATGCTGTTATTGAAAACAATACAATAAAGATTAATGATATTGTTTTTCCTGTTATAATTACCGGAGTATGGTATCTTCCTGAAGGGTTTAAAAATACTGCATCTACTGTATCAGATGGCCGTATAATGCTGATTGCTAACAATATTATGCTTATCCTTGCACCATTAAACAATGGAATAGCATCATCAGTGCCTATAAATGATGGAGATATGGTGGAAGTTTCAGAAGATGGTATTATAAGGATAACATCTTCTGACCATAAAGAAATTTACGCCTTGTCATTTCCTGCATCAGTGCCTTTTGTTGAAGGAGAAGGCATATCCTACTTTACGGATGAAAATGGTTATATTCGGACAATTGTGCCATATATAGAGGGCATAGATCGTTTGCTGGAGATTTTGAATGAAGGATGTTATGATGGCAGTTTTGATCGTCAGACCGGCATTTTAACTGTTATATCTCCTGATGGTGTACAGACGCAATGGCGGCCCGAACCTTATATTGCGTTTCCTGCTTTTAAAGATATTTTAGATAGTATTGTTAATAAAGGTATGATATTTCAGACTGCTGCGGACGGGTCAGTTGTAATGATCACTGAACATGGCCGACAGGCTATATATCCTGTTAAGGATTAATTAATAAAAACATAAGGAGGATTTTAAAAGTGAAAAAATTATTTATTTTTGGGATTTTAATAATGTCTTTATTGTCAACATCTTGTATGAAACGAATTGATGCTGATAATGTTCTCTTATACAAAAAAAAGAGTACAAGGTTGCCCGGAACTATGCCTGATTGCGGCATTGCTGGAACAGCTTCACGGGCAACCCTTACAGCTATTATGTCGCCTCTTACTGGAACAGCATGGCTGCTGTCAAATACCGTCAATATTATGGATGCGATCGATAAGAAAAAAAAGCCGCGATATACGTCTTATCAAGAGATTGGTCAAAGTGATGGCTTCAAAGAATTTGAATTATCAAAATTCTGTGAGGCTAAAAAGGCCTTCAGTAAGGGTAAGGCAACTGATAATCAGATAGATCTTTTGTGTGCCAAAGCCCGGTGGTGGAATGCCAATACTCGTAAAGGGGAAGATGTATGTGAGGATATTTTATTATACTGCGGTAAAAGTAATACATTTGAGTCTATGCAAGTAGCCTACAAAATTATAAAAGATGGATGCGGTAAAATAAAACCTGATGAAAGACGCATTATAGCTTTTCTTGATACTTTAATTAAAGAAAATCGCCATAAAGAATGGGCAGAAGCAGAAAAGAAACATTTATTACATTGGAAGTGGCTGTCATCTCACTGGCATGGAATAGACTTTAAAATTAGTCCAAATGAGGCAGTTACGGATGATATTTTCTTTTTATGGCTTTCAAATCAGAGAAATAATATACATTTAACGAAAGAGAAGGCTGAAAAGTGTCGTTCTTTAGTTCATACATATAATATATCGTCTAAGGCCCGCAAAAACAAGATTGAGGAATCGGAAGATATGAAATATTGTGCGGGTTATAATATGGAGGCCCTAAAGATTATATGGCCTTTATATTATGGCCATTCATGGCCGGGGGATAAAAGGATACAGCAGACCGCATGGATGTTTGTTTATAAAGACAAGCCAGACAAGGAAATACCGACCAAAAATATTGCTGTATTACTAAAAAGATACAAAAGGGCGTATGAATTGACAGATGATCCTAAAGAGAAGATTAATTTTGCCTATAAGTATTTTCAGCAGACAAAAGATTATAATTGGCTAAAAAAGGCTGTTGATATTATTTTTGCCGAAAAAATATCTTCTGATGAAAAAATTATTGTTACATGGTATGATTATTTAAAAAGCCGAAAGAAGGATTTAACTCTTGAAGATATCAGGAATATTTTGGCTTATTTTTTATTGGATTACGATGATGTGCATAATCATTCATATGATTATCAACATAAATATTCATGGGAAAAATTATGGCTGTTTTTTAAGAATGGAGACAAGGAATATTTTAAAAGGCTTCATCAGGAAACTGCGATAGGCGGTCTTACTGGATATTGGAAATATTTTATTCCGTATTGGGATGCATACAGGCAGGCAGAACATTCAAAGATTGATGAGATAGATAAGGTTACTTTGAAAAGAGCGGTTATATTTGCTGAATCGTTTACTTCTTTATTAGGTGATTTTATTAGACAGGGAGACAGTTCTGCAGGGAAGGAGTATGTTAAAGAGATGTTGCGATTTTTAGCGGATTATCATGCTATGATAACGAAAAATAAGCAAAAGGAAGTATATTATCGTAATATTTTAAATAGTTATTAAATTATAGACAGGGGGGAATTATCCCCCCTTTTTATTGTTATAGTGAAGGGTCATAAAGATTTTTACAAAATTTAGGAAATTCTTTACATAAATGAGTTTCTCGCAACCATGATGGCGGGTAAACAAAAGGCAGTGGTGATTTATCATTGAAGCAAGCTTGTATTAACAAAAAGAACTCCGCATTGCCTATTGATATCATATCATCCTGAGAGCTAAAAATACTGTTCCAACTTTTCCATTTAGGATGCTGATGAGCCATTGCTTTTATGCTCTTTGTATCATGCATTAAAATACGCTGAAATAATTTTATAAGTATTGGATTTGCAAAAAAAGAAATCCCCTTGTTACGATACATGGCTTCTGTCCACCACAGTAAACCATCTATTTTAATCTTTGGTTCTTTAAGCACATCACCTGCTTTACCCCAATCTGAAACTCCCCAGAATAAAATTGCCAATCTTGGATGTATAAATGGTATATCTTTATTATTAAAGACAGTTTCAGTTAAAAAATATATTTCCCGAGTTAAGTTATCATGTGTCAAGACATACTGAAAATTTTCTAATAAGTTCAGCCATGTTATCTCTATGTTTGTTTTTGAGTTGATAAAGCTGTTTGTTATAATGGTATTTAATTTAGGCAACCTTCCTGTTTGAATTAAATGATCAACTTTGCTCATATATGCCCATCTATCTACCTGATCATTAAAACCTATATCTCTTGAAGGATCAAATTTTCTATTTGCTGCAAGATAATAACTGTAAATACCGACAGTATTATAGACCATACCGCACGTGCCTTTTTCATTTTCAGTGGCTTCTGTATTTATTTTTTGAGTATGGTTTGTCTTATAAGGCTTATCTTTTTGAACATGAGCCTTATGGGATTTATCATTTTTAAGAAAGCTCCGCAGGCTTTGTGCTTTAACATCTGTTGTTATACCTACAAAACTCAAAACAAATCCCAAAAATAAAACCCAAAATACTTTTTGATTGCCATACATATTACACCTCCTAATTTTGTTATTTTAAAAAAGCAATCTCATTTAGATTAACAAAAAGGGGGATATTATGCAAAGGTTAAAAGGTCTTTATTGGCGAATCAAAGATTGGTATTTAACTCAGCCACAAAAGAAAAAGGTAGAGATCAATACAGCTCTGATGTATCTTTTTATGGCAGTAGCCTTATATGGAAAAGCAAAGAATTATCATAATTTAGCCTTTTTAATGATCTTGTTGATGATCGGCATTGCAATCCATATTCTATTTAACGGTATTAAAAATTTTAAACAAAGAAGAAAAAGGAGAATAAGATGAGATACTTAATTTTTATCTTTATGGTTATGATTTTTAATGTCAGTATAGCCCAAATAGCCCAAGCTGGATTTCTTGATTTTATCAATAGTGATTGTCATAAGCTTAAAATCAAGGGTAAAGAGGGGCGGTTAAAGGTTAAGTGTTGTAATGTTATGAGTGGTGTTGTTTGTCGGGTTAATGCCGATTCATATGTTCAGGACTTAGGAGCATGGCCGGTTAAGATGGACGGTTATATCGATATAGATATGGGCTATGAGTTCCCTTTTTTAATTATTAAACTGAACGGGTTTAGTGCATATGGAATTATGGGCAGGGTTTATAATGTTCAATTTAACGAATTGAAATATTGGATTTACGGATTTTATCTGAGTCCAGAAGGCCATTTAAAATGTGCTAATAAAATAGATGGAGAACTTTATATTAATGATAAATTAATTCCTGTCAGTGATTTACTGGTTTATTTATGTCAGCCTTTTATGTTTTTACCTGGGTTTTAAAAGGGGGTGATAAAATGGATAATGAAATAGTAGTCACATTAAACGTAAGCTATCCTAAAAAAGCTGATGCCAAATTTCTTGATGTTTTAAGGGAGATTATAAAAGATAAATCCAAGGCGATTATAGTCATTGAAGTTTGCAATAAAGGGAGGTCTAAAAAAAAGAATGGCACGCAAAAAAAGGACTAAACAAGATTTTTGGAGACGATTAAAGGTAAATATTGAGACCTATACAGAATTAAAAAATGAGTTAGATACAGATATAAAAGAAGCTTTTTATCGTTTAGGGCAGGAAGTTGTAAAGGCAAAAAAGGCAGAAGAATACTTGTTACTTCCTTCCAGACTGGATGAATTAGCAGTCTTTTTAGCTCCATTTGTGGAAGTGCCTAAATCTCAAAAGGTCGTTAAAAAGGACATAAAAAAAGATAATAAAGTTTCCATTAATGGTCCGGTATCTCAGAATGAAGGTCCACAAAAGGACGCCTGTGATATTCATTAACTCTTTTTAAGAGCTATTTTAAAAAAGAAATAATAAGGGGGGTATCCCCCTTTTTTTATTTTTATTAAAAGGTCTAAAGGATACTTTAAGGACACAATAAAAGACACAAATAAGATTATTAAAAAGTTTATAATGGAGTTTTTAAAAGGCTATTATACAGTTATAAAGGAACTTATAAAGGGACTTTAAGGGCAGATAATAGCGCTTTTAAATTGCATTTTAATTGACCTATAATGAGAATTAAAGGAGCGATAAAGAGACATTAAAATCAACATTAAAGGGTGCAATAAGATTACAAACAGGAATATCAAAAGGGTGATAAAGGAGCTTTAAAAGGAACATTATATGATCGCAAAGAGAGACATAAAGGAACTTATAAAGCAGATAAAGGTATCCTTTAACCGCACTTTTAATGATCACCATAAGGGGAGACCCCTTTTACCCCCACCCCAGAGAGAGAAATATTATTCACACCCGTTCAACTGGCGTTGATGGCTTTTTTGGGGGATAACTTATTATAATAGTTTAGTTTTTAGATTTTTAGTAAGGTATTGTTGCTTACTTTAAAATAATATCTCATTGTATATTATTTAAATATATCCTATATCTTTCTTTTGTAAAAACAGTTAATTAACAATATTTAAAAATGAAAGTTAGTAATATCAAAATGAAATACATCATTAAGAAAAATATTTAAAAAAAAGATATTATAATGAAATATATTTTATATCAAAATGGAATATATTTTTTGTTATATTTTTAAACTAAAAATTGGAGGTATTGTTATGAAAAAAGCTATTTTGATTCGGATTGATGAAGATGTATACGAAGTTTTAAAGAAGGAAAATGAAAACATTTCTTCTTTAATAAGAACACTGTTAAACGAATACCTTGCCACAAAGAAGCTCCAGAAGGAGCTCCCTGTCAAGATTGAGAAGCTTGAACACAGTATTGATATGCGTCTCCAAAAGATGGAAAGGACTCTGTTAGAGGGCCTTCAGAGCAACCGTTTTGAGCTTGCTGAACTTAACCAGACCCTTGCAAATTTTAAGAAAGGGCTCGCGGTAATTGCGTATTGGGTGGCCGAGAATTTTTACTGGAATTTCAGTAGACTTTTTTGCGTTTTGAAACAAAAGGGTACATATGTGATTGAATTTCAGCACATTTGGCAGTCAATTGCTTCCTTTTCAGCTAACAAAGTAATGCGTCTTTTTGGGGGTTATGATCCGAGCAATACTATTTATGAACTGCGTAATTCTCCTGAGCTTGAAGAGCTTGATAAAATGATGGAAGAATATAAAAAGGCACTGCAACGATTAAATAATTGACATTAAACGTATCATTAAAAGGGGGGCAATGCCCCCTTTTTTTAATTTTTAAAAAGTCATTAAAGACTCTGTATTACCTTCATTTAAAAGACAACAAAGACAGCTGAAAAGGAAGGGGAGGATGTTTTTTAGAAGAATTTTAAAGGAGTTTAAAACGCTCATTTTAGGCATTTAATGTACCTGTTAATGTTCTTTAAGACTTCATTAAGGAGATACATATATGCTCTTTTTAAAGAGTTTAAAGAGTCTAATTGAGCTCATTAAAGGTTCATAAACACCTTTTTGATTGCCGTTATTACTGCACCAGCCAGCCGTTTTTAAGGGGGGCAATGCCCCCTTTTTTATCTTCCGCCACCGCCGCCTCTTCCGCCACCTCTACCAGCACTGCTTGTATCTTTTCCGCTCTTATCTGATACTCCTTGACCGCCCCCAAATTGACCATACATATCTCTTTCTCTATCTTCTTTTGTCTTTTCTTTCTCTCTGTCTTTTCCTTTATCGCCTGGTTTTATACCCCCCTGTTTGACTTTTTCATTTTTCTTAAAGTCATTTTTCATTTCGTTTTTATCAAACTTATTCTGGTCTTTATTTCTGTCATTTAACCTTTTATCAGAGGCCTCTATTGTCTTTTTATGATCATATTTATTCTCTTTATTATGTTCTTTAATATCTCTTTTTTTATCCTCTTTGTGTTCTTTATCCTGCCTTTTAATGTCCTTATTACGGTCCTTTATCCTTTCATTTTTATCCCATTTAGAGGCTTTATTCTTATCTTTTTTATGGCCGGCAATCCGTTCTTTTAAATCCTTAAAGGTCTTTTTGACAGCAGTGTAATGTGCCTCTTTGGGGGCAATTTTATCGCTTTTGGCAACCTCACCGTGAATTGCTTTAAGGAGCATTTTAGTATCGCTGATCCATTCAATCTCAGCTTTATCCGTTTTGGATATACCCAGATAAGACGCTCTTGAAAACTGCTGTATTGTCTCTTTACTTAGCTGTTCATTCATATCAATTCCTGATGTCTGATTTATAACATCATCTAATACGCCTTTATTGAAATGGTGATCATGAGCTCCTTCAGTCTGTATTTCTTTTATTATGGGTTCGTATTGTTCTTTACTGGCGCCGGTAAACTCTTCAATGATATCCGGGCTTTGAGTTTGTCTCATTGAGCATTCTTTCAACCTTTCAAGGTCAGTGGTATGAATGCTTAACCCTTCTTCTCCTTTTCCTCTTGAGACAGCAACATAGAGCATATTGGCATCAACATTGCGCGCTCCTGTGGTAGCCACGATTACATTATCAGCTTCATGTCCCTGGCTTTTATGGATGGTCCGGGCATAGGCATGTGTTATTGCCCTGTATGAATCTTTGACTTTAAGGTTATAGTCAGGCTTTCCTTTGACTGTTATCGGCTCTACTTCAAATTTTTTACGGGTGTTAATCTCAACAGTTTTACCATTGTCTTTTTGGACGAGCATATTGCCATGAGAGTCAATATTGATTATTTTACCTGTCTCTCCGTTAGATACTTCGTGATCCCTTGAATTTTGAAGAAACATAATTTGATCGCCTATTGCAAAATCTTTTTTACCGATTGATTGGAATTGAGAGTCATGGGCTTCAAAGGACACCTTGCGGTCAGTGTTAATCAATCCTTTTTCAATCAGTTGTCCTCTTATTTTTTCGTTTAGTCTGTTTACCAGTGCATTTGTGTCTGCTATAACCATAGTATTTTTACCGCTGACTGTATTAGAGATATATTCTTTGACTGTATTTTCAACCATTTGTTCATAGTTATCATGTTCTTTGAGCCAGCCTTTATTTTTTAAGAGATCTATCGTCTCAGCGCCTTTGCCTGAGTCTGGGCGCATATCAGCTGCAATTTCTCTGTATTCGCCTTTTTGACGATGGACTTCATTCAGTTCAAAGTAAGCGCCATTTTCTTTAGCGGTTGTTACCCAGTCTTGAGATACATTGCCTTGGCCAACGCTTTTGAGCTGTGCCCTGTCACCTACTGCTATGACTTTTGCGCCGATTGATTGAGCGGTATCAAGGATTGCAGAGGCCTGCTTGGAGCTCAGCATAGAGACTTCATCAACAATCATTACTGTTTTACTTTGGCCATATCTTTTTTGCAGCAGTTCACGGTCAACCATAGAGATCCCTTCTGCGGTATAGGTTTTGATACCTATTTCCTGACTGAGTTTATCAGCTGCGCTTCCTGATGAGGCGATGCCTATTACATTATATCCGAGGTGTTTTGCTGTTGTTCTTACGGCATGAAGGCTTGTAGTTTTCCCGGCTCCTGCCCAGCCTTCCACGAATGCATGATTTGAAGATGACAGAGCTCCTATTACCATTTGACTCTGTTTATCGCTTAAACTATAGCCTTTTTTAGCTTTAAGGCTGGCGTTATAGTAGCCTAAATGGTATTTAACAAGGTTCTGATTTAATTTTGTGCCTGCTTTAAAGCCAAAATCTGTTTTGCTCTTAAATTCAGCTGCAAGCTGACTGCGGGTGCTGAGGCTTCCATCTTTGAGGGTTAAGAGGCCTTTTTGTGCTGCTCCGACTTCATTCAGAGCTCGCCCTACCGTTTTCAATAGATTTGACATTGACATACTTATACCGTGATCTCTTACAGCAGATACTACCTTCATTATAGCTTCTTTTTGGGTGATTTTGCCTTGAAGATTTAATATACTGGCTACGGTCTGTTCTGATGCGATACTTTGAGTTTTGCCTTGATTTAATTCTTCCCATATTGTTTTGACGCCATAGATTGCTGATTTTAACGATTCAATATCAATTCCATTTTCTTGAGCTTTGTCTATCCATTCCTGTTCAATTTCACTTTGCTGTTCAGGGGTTAAATCATCTTTTTTTTGACGTGTATCTAATGCGGCCATCTCAGCAGCCTTGCCGCCAGTAACGCCTTTTTCTTCCATTTTTTCTTGAATTTGCTGGGAACGGGTACTGAAAGCCTTAATTTGCTCCTCGTTAAGCCCTGCTATGCCTATTACTTTAGTATTGCCGTGTCGTGTATCCTGCTGAAGCTCAGTTTTGAACCCTCTTTTTTCAAGCTCATTACCCATGAAGACCTGAAACATTGCGCCTATTTCTTTTTTATTTTCATAAAGTTGTTCTAAATAATGGGCTTTTGTCTGACCATCTGAGGTTCTTTCTACAGCGTTAAGAATTAAAACATGGGCATGGAGCTGGGGGTCTTTTTCGCGGCTTAGATGGTGGTTAAACTGAATGGCCTTTACTGATTCAGGATTAATTTCTGTCGGCCTTCCATCTTGGTCCCTCGTCTGAATGAGATTATTTTTAATGAAATCAAAAGTTTCTTTGACAGCCTTATCAAAAGCCTCTTCAATAGCTCCTGCCGTCTTCTCATCACCAGTGGCCTTTGCAAGTCCCCAGACAACGCTTATGCTTTTGGCTGCGGAAAAAGTAAGGTCTTCAGCGAATTTATCTTTATCTGGGTTAAGGGATCGTCCCGAATTGGCTTTAACCCTTTCAGAAACTATTTTTTCAGCGTCTTTCCATGTGACAGTATCAGATTCAAACCCGCTGAGCGCCTTTCCTTTGCCTTCGGCCTCATAATAAGACTCTTTGCCTTCGTCGTGGAAGAAATAATTTGAAGATTGACCTGCTGTTACACTTGAAATACTGAGCATGAGATGACTCCTTACTTTTGTTGTTAAATTAAAAACAAAAAGGAGATAAAAATGTGGCAGAAAAGAATTTTAATCATACTGGCAGTGTTTTTTGTCGCAGGCATAAAAACAGCAGAAGTTCAGGCATTTTTAGGAATTGGCCAAGAAAAAGGAAAGACCCAGCAATTAAACAGAGAGAAGGGTATAAGCACAGAAAAAAGCAGAGAAAAAACTATAAATACAGGAAAGCGTCAAGACGAATCTAATGCAACCCGTATCAGTAAGATGCTGTCAAAAGCTGTAAGAAAATCATTACAGGGACAGAACAGTAAAGGATTTCAGATTAAAGTCAATATGTTGGCTCTTGTAAGCAATGAAATAATTAAAAAAGAGAAAGAAAACAAGGGTATATTTGGAAAATGCAGGTTATACACTCATCGGCCTAAAATGAGAGATTATGGCATATCTTGGGAAGAAAACGGCGTAATATATAGTAATCTCAAAGATTATCTTGAACAATCGGCTAAAGCTCAAAGGGCAGTTGAGACAAACCGATCAATTGAGCCTCTTATAGATTGCGCAGTTGGGTATGCCGAGGTTATGGGGTCCGCGGTATATTATATAAACGAATATATACAGCAAATATCAAAAGACTGGACAGGGCTTGAAGACATACAGAGGATTGTACCTGCAATGATTGATAAGGCGATAAAAAAGCCTCATCCTGTGATACATAATCTTATATGGCCGGTAAAGAGTGGCTTTAATCAAGACTGTAATTTTCAAGGAGAGATTTCAAGATGGAGGTGCGGAACTGTCAGTATAAACTGGACCCCTCAGCTGGAAGTGCGCAGTGGGAGCCTTGTAATATTTTCTCCCACGGTTATAGCGGGGCTTGAGAGCTCTTATGTGCTCAATGCTGGATGGAGCCTTGCCAGAGCATGGGATACTGTAAGGACAAAGGCAGAGAGCAGAGACATAATGAAAAATGTTGTCATGTATATTGACCGTATGGAAAAGGCGGGGAATGTAACTAAAGCTTCTCTTGTTAAGAAAAATGTCTTACAGATGTTAAAAAGCGGTAAAATCAGTTTGAACCTTAATCCTTTACAGAGATAGCAAAATCAGAACTATTTGAAGGGGGAGAATAGCCTGTAAAACGGCATTTTAAGCTGCCATATGCGCTTGAAGGGGCGTCTTGAATGATGATACATTCAAGATGTCCTCCTGCTGAATTTTTGAGCCACACAGCATTGTCTATATCTACATTGGCGGCCGCTTTTTTGACATTAAGAACGACTCTCATTATTTTAGGATTAAAGTTATTTTGATGGGCGCATCCATTTAATATAAAAAGGAAACTTAGTGATAAAAGCCAGTACTTAAACATAAAAAGTCCCCTGTAAGAGTGTCTTTTTAAACTGAACAAAAATTACAGATGAGGGACAATAAAAAAGGAAGGAGCGCACTAACGCCCCCCCAAGAGGGGGGGCTATGGTGCGCTCGGTGAATCATATAATAGGGCACTTACACCACTTATGCATTAAAAGATACGCTCCGCTTGCGGTCGCACCCTTGACCGTCCCAAAACGGCATGGTTTAGGGCGGATGGTTTTGGCGGTTACACTGAGAGGTGGGGTCAATGAACCCCAAATCTGATTTCGCATTTTACCATGCCGTTTTGGGATGGCTCGCTGCGCTCGCCACCCTGCGGGCGGTCAAGGGCAAGCAAGTGCGCCCGCTGCGCTTCGCTCGCTTAGCGATATTATCACGCCTGTTTACCCCCCTCCCGTCCCCCCTAAAGGGGGGAAGCGGACGGTTTCCTAAAAGGTAGGGCTCTCCCACTGAGAGGTAAGGATAACGCCAGGTGCTCTTAGAGTCATGCTTGGACCGTCTTTATATGTATTTTGCTAATCATTCTAATAAGTTAGTTTATAATAAAAAATAAAAAGCTGGACCGGAAAATTAAACAGTAAAAAAGGATATTATTTTCTGAACCTGACCACAAGATATAGTATAATTGGGCAAGCAATCCAGCTCATTTAACCACAATATGTAGTAATCCTTGTAAAGGAATAAAGTAACTTTTACCCCTATTCTCAACTTCTTTATCAAAAAAACATCCTCATATACCAAAGGTTATGTTTTCAAAATAAGCCCCTTAAATCAAAAAATCATTATAACGGATTGATTTTGTTGGTATTTAAAAGGTGATTTTTGTTACTAAATTAAAAGTCAAGAATAAGGGGGTAAAAATGAGCGTAATCTTTAATCTTGCAAATTTTGTAATTTTAGAAAATTTACCTTTAAAAATAAAAGAAAAAATTAAAAAAGAGTATACAGTTCTCAATTCTGAGTATAAAGAGGCTGAAAAACGTGGAGAACCGACAGATTTAATCCCGCGAACAATTGAGTATTACAGAGAAGATAAAGATAAAATAATTATCCCCCGTGGCGATGCCATAAAAATATGGAAAATGCTCAAGCCTGATCCTGAATATATAGAAGCTCGTTTAAGGTGTCCAGAGGTGGATTTTGGTTTTAAGGGCGAATTAAGACCTTATCAAAAAAAGGCCATAATAAAAGCTCATCAGAGGGCTTTTTCAACCCTTGTTGTGCCAACAGGGGGCGGAAAAACAGTCATGGCCCTTGCCAGCATTGCAGAGCGCAAACAGCCAACTATTATCATTGTCCATACGAAAGAGCTTCTTTATCAGTGGCGGGACAGGGCTATGCAGTTTTTAGGGCTTAAAGAGAGTGAAATAGGGCTGGTAGGCGATGGGCACTACAGCGTTAAACCCTTGACTATTGCCCTGGTCCAGACTGCCAGAAAGCACCTTGAAGACCTGCCTAAGCGTTTTGGCTATGTTGTTGTGGATGAATGCCACAGAACCCCAGCCAGCACCTTCACTCAGACGGTGAGTGCATTCCCTGCCTGGTATTCTTTAGGGTTATCGGCTACCCCTTACCGCAGAGATGGGCTAAACAGTGTTATAGGGTGGTATTGCGGGACACATAAGGCAATAATTTTTCAAAATGAACTGACTGCAATTGGAGCAATATTAAAGCCTCAAATCATTAAAAGACAGACGCCATTTAAATTTTTATACCTTGACAATTACCCGCAAATGATCACCGCTCTTACAAAGGATGAACAGCGTAATTATCTAATATCTCAAGACATTATCAAGGCTGCAAAAGAAGGACGCACTTGCCTTGTGGTGTCAGACAGGATTGCCCACCTTGAGACCTTGCAGAGTATGACATCCCCAGAGGCTTATGGCGAACTGCTGACAGGAAAGACCCCAGAGAAAAAGCGCAGGGAGATTGTGAAAAGCCTACAGGATGGACGCCTTCACCTTGTCTTTTCTACTTTATCCCTTATAGGAGAGGGCTTTGATTGTGCAGGGCTTGACACTCTTTTTATCGCGAGTCCTATTAAATTTAGTGGGCGTCTTATTCAAACGATTGGGCGTATTTTGCGGCCAAAAGAAGGGAAAACGCCTGTTATATATGACTATCAGGACCTAAAGGTTGACATTCTTAGATATCAGGCAAAAGCAAGAAACAGAACATATCAGCGGCTTGCAGCTTAGGGGGTTAAAGGCATATCCTTTGTCAAATTGCTGACAGTGACATTGTCATGGGCTAAAGAATCGTCTAAATCGATCTGCAGCTGCCGAAGACGATCAGATGCCTTTTGTGCGTGCTTATACCTTAAATCAAGGTTTTTTTCTTGCTCTTTCAGCCATTTATCACCTTCAAACCCTGCTGCCTGATCAAACTGCTGCTCAAATCTCAATGACTCCCTTTCAAATTCAAAATCAAATTTTTCGTTTAAATTCAGATAGATAACCAAACAAATAATAAATACAGGTGCCATTGTCATCAGAGCTTTTATTAGTCCGTTCATACAAAAACCTCCTTTTTGTTATAATAACAAAAAAGGAGGTAAAAAAATGAAGACACCCCATGACAGCCATAGAGATCCTCACGCATGGGAAGGATTCGAGATAGTAAAGCACAAAACTGCCATGGTGGGCAAAATGCTCTTGTCATTTTTGGCGACTTCGATCGCAATGGCGATAATTATATTTATTGCTTTTAAAACTGATAAAATTAATGTAAATGTAAGAAAAAATATAGTAAAAATTGCTTATTCCTGCCTTATAAAATATATTTATCCGGAGCAACTAATAACACTTAAAATTTATAATTTAAATGGTGAAAAATCAGAAAAACAATATAGAGTCGCAGATATATGTACGTGGGCGGTGCCGATAATAAGAAGAGATAGTGCTGACAGTATTGCCTTTGTAGCGGTATATAGTATTGTAATTTTTGCATTTTTGACTGTTATCGGGACCGTGGTTCTCCGTAAAAAAGCCTTTCGCGATCTCCATAAAAGCAAACACATTCGCGGAACGCGGCTCATTGCAGCTAAAAAGCTCAACCGGGTAATTAACAAACATCCATCAATAAAAAAGAAAAAGGCCCCTATTACCTGCCCTCTGCAGCTTGGACCAATTTCGTTCCCTCCCGCCATCGAAACTCAGCACATTCTCATCCTTGGAGCAGTGGGAACAGGGAAAACTAATGCAATCAACTATATTTTAAAGCAATTGAGAGACAGAGGCGAAAAAATAGTGTTATTTGATATCAAAGGGGACTATTGCCAGAAATTTTATAGTCCTGATATAGACCTTATTCTCAATCCCCTTGACGAAAGATATTGCGGGTGGAATTTCCTTAATGATATTAACGATTTAGACCTTGAAGTAAGAGATGTGGCAGCATCGATTATCCCCCCGCCGGCCGGTGGTGGTGATGGGACAGAGAAGTATTTTCGCGAGGCAAGTGCCGATGTGCTGTCAGTGATGATTAAATATCTGAAAACATTAAATAAAAAAGATATAACCCCTGCGGAGATTGTAAAGCTCATCGCCATTGGACCGACAAAACTACGCGATACCTTACAAGATCATCCACCCACAGCGACTGAAACCGGAATCGCCCATATCCATAAAACGGGGGCTGAAGGTCAAATAGGGGGGATAATGTCAACTTTAGCGCAATTTTGTCACATTTTTAGTTTGATTCAAACAAAAAATAACGATTTCAGCTTGAGAGGATGGTGGAAAAAAGATGGTCCGGGAGTCGCCTTTTTGACCTTGCCCCCAGCATATGAGGCACTTTTAAGTAATTATTATTCAATGATAATTAATATCCTCACTTTTGAAGCCTTAACGTGGCCAGATGACCTTATGCGCCGCCGTTTTGTGATTATCGATGAATTGCCTGCTTTACCTCGAATACAGACAATCATGCGCCTCATCCGGGAGGGCCGGAGTAAGGGAGTGAGTATGATTATCGGTTCTCAAACAGTCCAAGCAATTAAAGAGAAGTATGGGAATGAGGGCGCGGGGACAATCCTTGATATGAATACGCGCCTCTTTTTCCGCATCAATAATCCTCAAGATACTGAAATTGTTGCAAAAATTATAGGTGAGGCAGAGATAGAAGAGGGGGGCCAGGTAGGCCATAGTATGACAGCGGCTGATGATTATGATAGAGTTAACGCAAACAGATCTGTCGCCAAAAAATATGTCCTATTGCCGACACAGATATCGCAACTACCTGATTTGACTTCTATTATTAAAATTGCCAATTTTGACCCGGCAGAAGTAAAATGGAAGTATTTACAACTATCAGAAAAACACCCTGGGTTTATAAAAATTGAAAGAAAAAATGAGGAAAAAGAAATACCTTTAGAGGAAAACAACAATAATATAGAACAAAAAGAGAAACAAGAAGAAAAAGAGGAATATATAGAGGATAATAAAAAGGAAAAAGAAGAAGAGATAGAACTTTAATTGCGGTTTAGGCGGGCCGAAAGACCGACCTGCTGGCAAAGTATAATCGGCGATCAAAGAAAGGATATTTAATTATTGAAAAGATGGCGTTTAATACATATAATATAAGGCATGGAAACTACCATGCAGGCATATTTTAAAGCGACAAAGGCCATTGAGAGTGTTTTAGGGCAAGAACAGGCAAAGCCTGTTATTGAGGCCCTGAACATCGGCATTGCTGCCCTTGAAAATAAATGTCAGGAGCAAAGACCTATACTCAAGGCTGAGATAAAAGATGAATTAAGCAAGGAACTGGCATCAAAGGCTGATCTTGCTGGAGTTAAAAGCGAATTAAAAAAAGTAGAGGCTGAGTTAAAAGCTGAAATTAAATACTTAAATACAAAATTAAACTGGCTGATTGGCATTGTCATAGCAGCAATGACGCTGTTTAATCCTCAGTTTGTCCAGCTGGTTAAACTGCTTTTTAAGTAGCTTAATCTCCTTATGAATAAAAACGACAATCAGGACATTAATTGTGATAGCAGGCCGGTCTTTTGGCCTGCTGTTGAAGTATAAATTACTATTATTAGCATTTTGGGCAGGTTGACCAATAGACTTTATTATGATAAAAACAGAATGAGGGTAAAATATCCATTTCTACCAACTGAACAAGGCTTTCAACCGCTTCCTTTAAGTAGGACATACAGGCTTTAGGCATTTTAACCTTAATTTCTCTTCCTTCTGTTCGTTTGTTATTAATTTTTGCGGACAGCCTCTGGACAAGAAGATTTACTGCTTTATTTATTTCGTCGGGATCAGTAGGAGAATAAAGGATCACCGCCAAATAGGCTACAGCAAAAGCATTAATTTCTTTATTTTGGAGAACACCTAAATAAACTGACCATAAATATGATATTGCTTCTTCCCACCACGGATTAGCGGCGAACCAATACCGCTTTGCTAACACAGCACCAGCATGTCCCTCAAATCCTGCGCTTCGAACTTTATCAAGAATACCAACATTAGGGTCAGTGAGATAATTTTTGTATGCTCTGTCGATAATTTTCCATGGATGGCAATAGTTTTCCAATAATAAAATTAATTTGTGGTGTTCACTAAAAAGTGTTGTTTCTTTTTCTTTAGTAATTTTTTTTTTTTTTGGACGACGTAAAGACAAAAGAGGCGGCCCATCTCCATTGATAAAAAATAAAATATTAAATCCAAAATGTTGATTTAAAAAAGAAAGAGTAGCGTAATGAGGTAATGTCCTGCCTTGGACCCATGAAGTGACAGCTCTGGGAGTTATATTCAGGACGCGAGCAATATCTTTTTGCGAAATTCCAGCGGCTTGAATCATTATTTTAAGGCGTTCGCCATATATTTTTTTATCATTTGCAGTTATTATTTTCATTCTCCTTATATTACCTCCTTCACTTTATTTATCTTTCATCAGACGGGGTGTCAACAGATAATTGACATATATATTCTATTAATATAACAAAAAATGAAAAATTTAGATATTTAATCCTAAAATTTAAAAAGTTAATAATTTTAATAGATTACATTTATAGTAATTCAGATATTGCAAAAAAACTTTTAAAAAAATTACATGTAATATCAATTAGTTAAACCCCTGAATAGTTACCTCAAAATACGTATCTTTTTCATAATAAAAAAACTTGACAAAAAAAGAACAATATGGTAATAATATTATTACCCTATTGTTACTAATAAACAAAATAAAAGGAGGATAAATAAAATGATAGCAGTACAAGTACCAGGAAGATTTGCGCCCACAAGAAACAAAAGTTGGGCAAAAAAGGTTGAAGGCATTAAATATGGTGAAAGCACAGCAAGGTGTTATCTTGGTTCATTTCTTGATCGAGGGGGATGGTATGACATGGAGCCTGGCGACATATTTATTTGTTTTGATGAATATCGTGCTAGAAGACCTGGCGTCTGTGTGTATCAAGTTAAGGAAAATGGTGACTGTGTATGTGTGATAGATTGGACAGGTGAAAAATTTCAGCGGATGTGGGCATTGGAATTGAGGGATGACATAGCAGAATTGCTTGGAGAAAAAGAAAAAATACAAAAAGCATATCTTAAAAAGATACCAACACATTTATTGATTGAAGAATTATCAACAAGACAAGAGAAGAGCTAATTAATCCGCCGCATTTTATCAGGGTTATATTTGGACCGTCTTTAATTAACCAACTATCTTATTTTATTAATAAAATATAATTAAAGATGGTCCAAACATTAATTAAGTATAATTTTAGGGGCGTTTCATCAAAAAAAGACTTGACAAAAGAACAATATGGTAATAATATTATTACCATATTATTGTTGGAGGCAAAATAAAATGGAATCTTGGATCATTAGTACTATTTCGGAAGGCGCAAGTATGGACAAGTGCTTGGAATTATTAACTTTTTATTTTGAGAATGGCTTGCGAGAAAAGGGCAAGATACTGGAAAACAGTTACATTTGGGCAGAAAGTATTGATATTATAGCAAAAATAGCCAGAGGGGAGCGGGTTACAGAAATCTACCTTCGCAACCGTCTGAAAAGATTAGAGAAAAACATGTGGCAAAATGGCCATATAAGCCCCGATCCCATCACAAGGGCAACAGAACTCGATATCAACATGACAGTACCCCCTAACCCTCCTACCTCTGCCCCCACCCCCACCAAAAAACGCACTGTCAGAGGATATAACAGGCAAACAGAACGTAAGTGGCGGGAATTATTACCTTATCAGGGGCAAATCAAGGCGAACTGTCTCACACAAACAAAGGCCCTGCGCCAGCAGAGCCTATGGACAAACTGAAAATATATAGGAGTATTGCAATGAATAACATCAACAGCTTAAAAGTCAAGATTAATTTTAGTCTTCAATCCTATCATCCCGATAACCCCGCGGCTAAAGGTCAACCCCCAGAACGCCTCATCCACACTCTTCATTTTGAAGATATCCCAAGGATGGTCCATGACCTCGCGGCCAATAAATGGGGCAATAAAGAGGATGATGGCATATATATCGCCTCTGCTCTTGAGGGTGGGGACTTATGGCCATTACTGGATTTCGATGTCCCAAATAATACTAAGGTATTAAATGTATTAATACCTCAATTAAGCCAAAAATTGGCAAATATCTCTTTTTTCAGCAATAATGGGCAGATTATCGCATCAGGACAAAAAGGCTTTAAGTTCATACCTTTTTTTATCATTAATCACAATAATATTGATAATTACAATAATTTCCTTTTTGAAACTTTAAAAGATGAAAAAATAATCATCTCTAGTAGTATGGCCAATATTATTATTGACAAATATGATCATACAGATCTTGGTCATGCCATTTCAATTATTAAACAAAACATAAAAAATAAAAAGAAAAAAAAGAAAATAAAAAGCAACTTGAAGGAACTAATAAGATATGATAGACTGAAGAAAGAATATTATGTCTCTGTCTTGTTATTTATCGATCATATATCGCCACAAACCCCAATTGCTCTAATTCGAAACCGTGACAATATGACAGCCCAACCTGTTTCTCCTGAAGAGCTTACCTCAATTTTGAACTATAGCAATTATCTAGATCTGTGCCGCAGGCCATTTCATTCCTCTATATGGGCATTCTATATAGAGGATTTGTTGAATAATCTTACGCTTGACCCCCCTCAAGATTTCGCTAATTTTTTGAAACAAGAAAAAGAAAAACAACAAAAAAGAGAGAAAGGTAAAGTTATATCAACTACATTTAAGTCCATTTTTAAACCGAACCTATATCGTCTCAAAACCAGTAATAAACCTCAAATTGTTAAACTAATTGATGTCCTTGTCAAAAAATATAGAAGTCCCAAAATTGTGAGAATTAAAGGGAAAATCAAAGGCTATCAGTGGAAAAAGTGCCCTATATGTGGTCATCGTGCACATTCGCATAAAAAACAAAATTTTACGATTTGGACAAGCGGACGATTTGTAAAATGCAAATGTTTTTCGACTTCATGCACTACGAATCAAACTACTGTCATCAATCAAGATATTTTAAAGGCGATGGGGCTTAGTGAACATGAAATAAACGATATCATGAGCGATAATTTAACACCTAAAATCAAAATCAATCAGACTCATCATATAATGCCTCTTTCTCAAACAAGAGTGCTCACAAAGCAAACCATAGATAGCATTATTAATGAGGGCAGAGATGCCA
This sequence comes from Deltaproteobacteria bacterium, assembly GCA_026994795.1. Taxonomy (GTDB): domain Bacteria; phylum Desulfobacterota; class Dissulfuribacteria; order Dissulfuribacterales; family Dissulfuribacteraceae; genus JALWQB01. The sequence continues at coordinate 12,879 of JALWQB010000001.1, read as the reverse complement.
TTGTGATGGCCGGGACGGGCACAGGAAAGACAACATCGATACTCTATAACCTGGACGTATTACACGCAAAAAATAAGCTAACTGTTATTTGCGCTCCTACAAATGATTTAGTCAGTGAACAGTATCATCAAGCTATACTGTTACACCCTGAACTGGCCAATAAGATGGTGAAAATAGAGCCAAAATCAAAATATTGTTATCATCCTGAGTTGTTGCAAAAGGCGATCGAACTTAACTTGCCAGAAAATGTGGTCTGCGGCAAATGCGCTCATCACCCACATGCCGATACACATACTTGTAACTACAGCAAATGTGCTGCCATAAAAGATAAATATAGTGGCGTATGTCAAGCATTTCAACAATATTCAAAAATACGGACTGATAGCATAATTTTCTGCACTCATGACATAGCTCGATATTTATTTACCATACTGAAGCATTTACAGCCTGAAATATACGAAGAATACCAAGGCGGGAATTTGATTATCGATGAAGTTGATATCTTTGTTCAGAGATTAGTGTACGAATTTAGCTGGCATAAACTTAAAACAATATATTCATTTTTGAATGAATATACCATTGATACGGCAATCAATAATTTCCTAGATTCAATAATATGCTTACACCACAACATAAAACCATTGCTCTCTAAAAAAGAATTGCTAACAATAGATAACTCATGGACTGATTATCAACAATTACAGGTGGATGCGAAAGAATGCTTGAAAGGATTGCTTGAGGCAATTGGAGAGTTAGCAATTGTAAACCCAAAACTAAAAACAAAAGTTGACGACATCAAGGCGTTACTATGGGACATTTTTATTGCAAAGGAACACAACCTTGAGAAAGACGCAACATATGTATTAATCAATAACAAAATTAAAGATGTATGTTACGAGATTGGCATAAATTATGACGCATTTAACCTGCTATTTGCTTTGTTGCAAAACAAATTATTGATTCATATCGATAGTAAATCAATTTTTTTCACCGTAAAGAGACGCCTCAGCAGGAATAAATTGGGAAATCCCTCTCAGACCATACTAATGGACGCCACAGCTTGCGTTGAGGCCCTCAAATATGTCTTTGATTGGCTTGATGACCCTGAAGAACTGAAAGTATGGCCAAAGAGAGAAGGGAAAATAATCAACTTGAAGGATATCGCAACACGCAAACACATCAAAAAGGCTTTAAACAACGATAACAGTAAATATCGGCAACTTGATTACGCCATATCAATGGCACAGCGTTTAACGATAGGCAATACTGCCTGGATTGCGCCAAATGTGGACGGCAAGATGAATATGATTCGATGGCTTGAATGTAAAACCAATAATATAAATATTACTTATCATTACTCACCAAACACAAGAGGTAGTAACAATTACGACAAAATAGACACAATGGTGATCATAGGAGCGCCAATTGCACAGCCAAAAGCATACATATTAACCGCGAGAACATTATTTAATGATGATGATGAGATAGAAGAAGCGTATCGCCAATGGATGCCTCATGCTCAAATGATCCAAACAATTGGCAGGCACAGACAACTTTTTAACAATCCAAATGCTCGTTTAATATTAATTGCAGAGTACTATAATGATGAAATACTCAATGTTGTGGGGGCTCCCGACTTATGCCTTCACAATCCTTTGTCAAATCCTAAAGCCTCTCAAAAGCTCTCTAATGCTTACCTCAACTTTGTTTCTTCTCTTAATTCTTCAGTAAATTTTGACATTCAAACTATGATAAATTTATACAAATCGTATCTAATTGATTCGAATACGGACAGCAATCCCGAATTTAACAACAGAATCCCCAAGTATTTAAAAACTTTTATGGCTAATAATATTTTATTACCTCTATGGAGAGGGGCATGGTTGGCTACTTGCTCCACCTCTAATGTTAAAGAGCCAACTGCTCCTACTCCTACTTATGAACAATTACCATTATTACTTCAACAAGGAGACGCCCAAATGCAAGTTCCGATACACCCACGACCGCCAAATTAGCCAGTATAATCTCATTTTGCCTATTTTTTTGTTAATTTTTTAAAAAAACAAACCTTAAATTAAGGAAAGGGGGAATTATGCGCTCTAATAGCCAAATTATGCCAAGAATTTTGAATATCAAAGAAGTTTCAAGGTATGTTGACTTATCACGTGCGACAATCTATCGTTTGATGCGTAAGGATATGTTCCCCAAACCATTGAAATTGTCCTTGAATCGTGTAGGATGGATACTTGATGATGTTGACAAGTGGCTTAACGCAAAACGAACGCAACAGTAAAAATAGCAGTAAATTTTTTATGTTAGTATGATTTATTATTTAAAATAAATATGTTACGGCGGGTAGTAATGCCCGCATCGCCCGCCAGCACATATTTGTTCTTATATAAAATTAATTAATTGTTGCAGAATTTGTTTAAAGGAGATATACTTTTACGGATAAGTAGGGGCACGTTGCAACGTGCCCCTACCTGCTGAAAATTTTAGTTCCGGTCGATAGAAATACTGTTTAGGAATCGATCCACTAAATTAATGTTAAGAAGGCTTAAAAAGATGTCAGACATAATTTTACTGCTCCTTTTAATCATTGGCTGGTATGCCTTAAACAGGTGGGTATTGCCACGCCTTGGCGTGCCTTCCTGAGCATCGCCAACATGCGATGTCCGTGGAGACAATCAAAGAAAAGGCGCTGATAAGGCAAAAGATGGAATTGACCTTAAAAAGAAGGGTGAAAAGGATAAATATCAGATAGTGATAAAAGAGGAATAATCTAAGCATTTATGTTAAATGCTGTCTAAATTTTGTATAATAAAAGGGGATAAATGGATAACTTGAGGCTTGAAGCGTCTAAGCTTGTCTGCTCTCCTCCTATCGTTCCTCAAATTTTGAGCAGACTCGCCAATTGCAGGATTTAGGCGCTGTTTGAAGCGCAATGACATCAATATCTTTATTCAACAAATTAAAAAATAAGGGAGATAGTGGCGTTGCGCTTATTACCGTAATGCTTTTAGGCGTATTTGGGGCAGCAATTATAATTGTCCTCTCTTATATGTCTCATACAATTATTTCCACTTCAAATATAAGTCAGAACTACCTTCAGGCGCTTGATATAGGAAAAAATATTGCATCCTTTATTTCAAATACTGTTATGAGCGCAACGCGCGGCCTTCAATGCGGCGTAACAGGCTCTAATATATGTATTCCTCAAAACAATATAAACTGCCCTGCCACCTCAAACTCATATATATTTATTCCAACTTCCCTGTATAATTCATCAAGTTATACTGTTACCGCCTGTTATCTGTTTGCTGTAGATGATGCTGATGCTGTAGAGCCCTATACAATGTATGGATTTCATATAACTGTAACCAATATAAAGTCTTCAGAAAGGGCGGATATAGATTTTGTGCTAAAGGTACAGTAAAAGTATATTACCTAATCTCTGCGCGGCAATAGGATTTAGGCAGTAAGATTAAGAGGGGTTGAAAGAGGTTATTGAGAGTTTACAGAGAAAGTTTATAAAGGAGAGAAAAATAGTTTGATATATGAAAAAGGTTATTGGACGCGGGGTTATCACAATACCAGAGATGATTGAAAGAGGTGCAAGGGAATTTCACAACCGTCCCGCACTTATAAAAAGACAGGGTAATACATATATTGTTACTACCTATTCAGAAATGGCAGAAGAGGTTGAGTCTATTGCAAATGCCCTTGTTTCTATGGGATTAAGGCCATCTCAGAGGGTGGCAATCCTTGGGACAAATTCTCCTGAATGGGCAAAGGCATATCTTTCAATCTTAAAGGCAGGCGGCGTATGCGTGCCGCTTGATTCACTCCTTACGCAAAATGAGATTATACACCTACTTATGGATTCAGGGGCAAGGTTTGCCTTTATCTCTAATAAGTTTATAGACGCCATCCTTGAAAAGACTGACGCATTTGAAGTTGATAAAAACCTAATAATACTTGAAGAGAAAAGTATATCTAAACTTATTGAAATTGGCAGAAACAAATCAATGCCCAATGCCCATACTCCTCCATCTCTTGATGATACTGCCTCTATTATTTACACATCAGGGACAACGGGCAATCCAAAGGGGGTGATGCTTACCCATAGAAACATCATATCAGACTGCGCTGCCTGTTATGAGGCAGTAGGGATATTGGAAGATGAGCATTTTTTGAGTGTGCTTCCAATGCACCATACCCTTGAATGCACAGCAGGATTTCTGTTGCCTCTTTATAGCGGGTGCAGGATAACGTTTGCAAGGAGCTTGAGGTCAAAATATATAATAGAAGACCTTAAGGCATCAAGGGCCACTGTAATGATAGGGGTACCTCTCTTGTTTCAAAAGATGCTTGAGGGAATTTACAGGGCAGTTGATAGACAGCCTATTTCAAAAAGGCTCGCATTTAAGGCAATGTTAAATTCTGTTAAGGTTGCGGAGAGGGCAGGCGTAAAGTGGATGGGAAGGCGCATCTTTAAGGGCCTTAGAGAGAAGGCAGGGCTTGGTGCTATAAAATTTTTTATTGTAGGGGGCGCCCCTATAAGGGAACAGATTATAAGGGAGTTTAGATATCTTGGTATAAATGTGCTTCAGGGATATGGACTTACAGAGGCAAGTCCTGTTCTCACCCTTAATCCTGTAGATAATCCAAAAGATAAGAGTATTGGAAGACCCCTTCCTACAGTTAAGGTAAAGGTAGTTGAACCCAATAATGAGGGGATGGGAGAGCTTTCATTTAAAGGACCTATGATAATGAAGGGATATTATAAAAACATTACTGCCACAAAAGACGTACTCACTGACGATGGCTGGCTTCTTACTGGAGATATGGGTTTTATAGATGAGGATGGTTATTGTTATATATCAGGCAGGGCCAAAAATCTTATTGTAACCCCGGCAGGCAAGAATGTATATCCAGAAGAGTTAGAGGCGTCTCTTATTGAAAGCCGTTATATACTGGAGGCAATGGTCTATGGAAACCCTATTTATACTGGTGGAGAGGAGGTAAGGGCAGTTATTGTACCTGATTATGAAAAAATAGGCGCTGATAAAGATGTAATGGAAACAATATCAAGAGAAGTAAGGGCAATAAATGCAAGCTTGGCAGGATATAAGAGGATAAAGGGATTTATTTTAAGGGATGAAGAACTTCCAAAGACTGCTACAAAGAAGATAAAAAGGCACCTCGTGAAGATAGATACCTTATAATCACGATTGAGAGGTGAATTTTACAAAATTAAAAAATTAGATATAATAGTCTTGAAAAACTTTATACGCCCTCTCTTGAGAGCATATTTTCGTATGCCCTAAGTATATCTGAACGGGTGAGTATCCCTGCTATTCCTTGTAACTTATCCCTTGATGAAAACACAGCTACTTCATCCACATTGGAAACGGCCATCTTTTTAAGGGCAGCGCTAAGGCTCTCCCATAAATAGGCGACAGGCCTCTGTTCAATCAGCCCCTCTATTGTATCTGAGCTTTCAAGGCCGCCTTCTGATACAGCCTTTCTCACCTTAATTGCGGGGATTATTCCTATATATTCACCTTGCTGTGATATTACAGGAAAGGCAGAATAGTTAAATTTTGACATATATCCCAGCAGTTCCGCAAGAGATATGGTTGACGGAACTGCGGACGGCATATCCTTTTTAAAGCGCCTTATTGCCTCATGGACAGTGAGTTTTCCGAGTATGCCAAACAAGAAATCCCCATGGTGTATCGGCGTATCAAAGCGGGTAGTAATCTGTTTTTCATAAAGGCCAACCTTGCCTTTAAGCAAAAAAGCAAGGGTTGAGACCCATACGGCAGGCAAAAGAAGCCCATAGCCCCCTGTCATCTCGCTTACCATTATCACAGTAGAAAAAGGGGTGCTTGCGGCAGCAGCAAAAAAGCCTGCCATGCCCACAATGCAGTATGCCTCAGGGACAGGCACAAATGAGGGAAAGAGAGTGTTTAATATTATCCCAGCTGTGCCGCCAAGCGCGCCTCCTATAACAACGCTCGGGCCAAAAACGCCTCCGCTACCTCCTGAACCTATGCTAAAGGCGGTAGAAAGGCTCTTTAGTACTGCAACCGCAATCAATACTCCTATATCCACCCTGCCATAAAACGCATTTTGAAGAAGCCCGTAGCCTGTATATATGGCGTCAGGCAGAAAAAAACCTATAATGCCTGTAAGAAGTCCTCCAATAGCAGGTTTTAGGTATGAAGGGGTATTAAGGGATAAAAAGAGGTCTCTTACAATATAAAATAGCCTTGAATGAAGGTTTGCGCCTATTGCTACAACAACTGCAAGTAAGGTATAGGGGAGTATCTCCTTTGCATGAGAAAATATAAATGTATCAGGCGTATAGAAAAGATTATCAAATCCGAAGAAAAGAGAGAATACGCAGTATGCAACAACTGACGTAATGGCGGATGGGACAAGGAGTTCATATTCCATGTCTATGTCTTTATAGAGTATCTCAGCGGCAAATATTGCTCCGGCAAGCGGCGCATGAAATATTGAGCCAATGCCTGCGCTCATGCCAGCCATCATCAGGAGCCGCCTTTCTTCACGGGTAAGGCACAGCCATTGGGCGAGCATTGAGCCAACGCCAGCGCCAATCTGAGCGATAGGGCCTTCTCTTCCGCCTGAGCCGCCCGAGCCAATCGTGATTGCAGAGGCAATGGTCTTTATAAGGGGTATTCTCGCCCTTACAAGCCCGTCCTTAAAGTGATATGCCTCAACAGCTGCATCAGTGCCGTGCCCCTCTGCCTCAGGCGCAAAGGTATAGACAATCCAGCCCGAGAGCAAGCCCCCAAGCGCTGGCACAAGCAGCAACGCCCACCTTGAAAACTCCGTTGCCGTCTCAGGGAATATGTTGTGTTCACCCATCGGGCCATCAGGTCTGTAGCCTGCAAGAAAATCCAAAAAAAATGTGTGAGAGAGGTCAAGGGCGCAGTAAAAGATAACTGAGCCAAGCCCGGCAGCTATTCCCGTAGGCACGGCAAGTAGCAGGACCCTCCTGTATTTAAGCCATCTTTTTATCTTTAAAAAACTGTCAGGCTTTATAAAGTTGAGATGTTTTTTCAGGAAAAACTGCATTATATATGATTTATAAGTATTATATAATAATAGGAATAATTTTTTTTAGAAAATAATAGATTATGCCTCTGTTATATCATCAATTTGAGTTGCATAAGGCTTAAACTTGGCCTTGTCAACACACTTATTATAGGCCTCATTCGGGTCTATCCAGCCCTTTTGAAGAAGGTCCATAATGGCGTCGTCAAGGGTCTGCATGCCGTATTTTTTACCTGTCTGGATTGCAGATGGGATTTGATAGGTCTTTGCCTCCCTTATAAGATTTCTCACTGCAGGGGTGGCAATGAGTATCTCAAAGGCAACGCATCTGCCTGGCTTGTCAATGCGCTTAAACATGGTCTGAGATATTACTGCCCTCAATGCGTCAGCAAGGGTTGAGCGCACCTGCTCCTGCTGATTGGTGGGGAATATTTCAATTATCCTGTCAACAGTCTTTGGGGCGCTTATTGTGTGAAGCGTCCCCATTACAAGGTGGCCTGTCATTGCCGCCTCTATAGCGAGGGAAATTGTTTCAAGGTCCCTCATCTCACCAACCAATATGATGTCGGGGTCTTCACGAAGGGCGCCCCTTAATGCGGCGGTAAAGGACTTTGTATGCGAGCCTACCTCTCTGTGATTTACAAGACACCCTTTGCTCTTATGCACAAACTCTATTGGGTCCTCAATGGTAATGATATGGTCTTTTCTGTGCTTATTCGCATGGTCTATTATGGCAGCAAGGGTAGTTGACTTACCGCTTCCCGTGGGCCCTGTTACCAGCACCAGCCCCCTTGGAAGCATGGCCAGTTTGGTCATAATTTGTGGAAGCCCCAGCTTTTCAGCTGAGAGCACCTCGCTTGGTATCTCACGGAATACAGCGGCAATGCCGTTTTTCTGCATAAAGAAATTGGCGCGGTATCTCGCAATCCCAGGTATCTCATAGCCAAAATCAATATCTCCTGTGTCCTCAAATACCTTTATCTTGTCTTCTGGGGCAATTTCATATAACATCGCCTTTAATTCATCATTATCAAGTGTCTTATACTTTACCCTGTGAAGCTCGCCCCTTATCCTTAAAACAGGCGGAGAACCAGAGGCCAGATGCAGGTCTGATGCCCCTTGCTCATGCATAAGTTTAAAAAATGCGTCAATCTTTGCCATATCTATCTGACTCCTTTAATATTGCCATGAATTTTACTCTGATTTTTCATATTCCTATTTGCCCCCTTTTGCCTCTCAGGATCTAATTTCAATCTTTTCTACCGCATCTTTCATATAAGAGGCGAAGTCTTCTGGATAATGACCAATTATCCACCTTCCTTGCGCCTCACTCATTGAGCCAGGGGCATATTCTGAGCGCGGGAGAAAACAATAAAATATGCATTGATTCTCTTCTATGTGATAATATCGCTTTGATACCTCATATACTGTTATCATCTCTGCCCCAAGAGATGACAATGCCTTCATAATCAAGAGTATCCCCCTATCAATTGATGCTCTCATCTTATTATCTGCCTCTAATATGTTGCCAACATCCTTTTTTGCCATTAAGTGCACCTCTCCTGTAAACCTTTGTGCCTTTGGGACATAGGCCAGGACATTGTCATCTTCAAAAAAGATAAGGGAGCAATTCGCTGACTGATCATTATCTAACCGCTTATTGTCATATATGGAGCTTAAATAACTCTCAAAAAAATCTTTTTGAGTTTCTCTTCTAAAGTTTTTTGCATGGTTATGGACTAATTCTCCTATTATATAAGGAGACATAATACCGCCATTGATATCTGTATCTTCTATGCCATAAGGGACAAGGGCATATTGATTGTGAATCTGTTGATGAGAGGCATGTAACCTGTAGCCGCTTGAAGCATAGCTGAAGCCGTAGTTCCAGCCCCATAGGTTACTGCCCCAAAACGGCATTTTTCCCATTGAGATAATGGCCATTAGTCCATTTAATACCTCTATCCTAAGGCGCTCAAGGCCATCTTCATCAAGAGGATGCGGTTTATCTGCAATAGATAAACCCAATGACCCAGCTATCTGCATATATACCCTTTGATAATATAAAAACCGAAGCCCTTTCATGTCTTCCATTTTAAGGTCATTGACGCTATATCTTATTGCGTCATGCGCCATGTTAGAGGCATAATGTCCCCAGGGGATATAGCTGTTTTTTCTGAGGTATTCCCATACATGGGTATTTGTCCCGATATATTCCCCGACTATAGGATTTTTTCCTTGAGCTCCGGGTATTAAGACCATAATCCTCTTATAATTGTCAGGAAGGTGCGGGTTGTTGGCAACAGCCTCAAAAAGGGCCTTATCATGAATGATAGGGCGCATTTTGTCATCATATAAAAGGCCAGTCGGCGATGGCTCTAAACCTTTGCGCCTATCATCGCCATGTTCATCAGAAAATGCGAAGTCACAAGATATGTGGGCGATTTTTTTTAATATTTTTTCAGAAGTTGAGTTGACGGCAAGAGAAAGCAATAAGTGCCGAGATAATGTCTTTAGGTCAATGTCCTTTAATATCTTTTCGTCATTGTTTTCATATTGCCTCTTGGGACAGGTCTTAAAGGAAAATGTGTGAGGCTCTTTTTTGAACTTGTCTGCGCTTGACTTTAAGATATATGTTGCCCCATAAAAGGGAAAGGGATTTTTTATCTCATAGACAGGCTCACCATTTAGGACATCAATGTGCCCTTTAGGGAAATTGTCATGGTTATATATAGTTTCATGGGATGAGAAGCCTAATTTGCTTATAAAATCGCCATATCTCAGGTTTAATACCTTATAAGACGGTCTATGTAGTCCCTTTGATCCAATCAATAAATTATGAGACATAATATTACCTAAAGCAGTGTAAAAGTCCTTTTTCTTGCCTTTTTTCCTATTAAATAACCAAATATCCACCCGACAATCACTACCGCACTCCCTGCCAAGAACCATGTTATATTTTTTTCCTTTTTTAGGTCAGAATTTTCTCTTTCTAATATTGTTACCTTCTTTTTAAGATTTTCTAAGTTAAACATCAAATCTTCATGCTGTTTTTTAAATTTTATAATATTTTTTGCATCTTCAGCCAATAAATTATATTTATTGGCTACTTCCTCTCTTTTATTTTCACATTCAGTATTGGCTAAAAGACACTCTTGAAGACGCTTGTTAAGGTTGGAGGTCTTTTGCCGCTCCTTATGAAGTTTCTCCTGAATAGACAAAAGAGAGCTTTTAAGCCTCTCAACGCTCCTCTTTAAAGGCTCTTTTTTTGTAAGGTATCTTGTCAATACCCAGCCCTCTTTGCCGTTTTTAAGCCTTACATTCGCCCATGCGCCATCTGTTGAGATGATTTCCACCTCTGTCCCCTCACGCATTATAGTAATGATCCTGTAGTCTATACCCTGACCTGCCCTTAATGGAATTTCCGCTCTTGGGGCAACAAAGTATGTTTCCGCGCAGATAGGGCTATTAAGATAATAAAAAAGGACAATAACTGTAAAAAAAATCTTAAAGAAGAAGTTGTTATATAACTTTCTCATTTTATTTGTATTCATAATATTCAATAATACAGGGGCCTGCGCCTAAGCACGTCTGCGCCCCTCACTCCTTAAATCTTGAGCAGACTCGCCAAAAACAGGATTTAAGCAGTTAATAAAATCTAAAAGATAGACTTGTCAAGACTGTTGCCTCAATTTTCAGTCTTCCGTTTTGCCTCCATTTTTCCATTCAAGATTTAGGTATTATTAAGTCGCCCTTTTAATTCTTCTAAATGCCTCTTTGCCCAGTCTATATTTGGGTCAATGCTAATAGCCATCTCATACCATTGTATAGCTGTCTCTTTCATGCCTAATCTCCTTAAATTTGAGCCTATGTTTGCGTAATCAATAGCGGATGAAGGGTCAATATCTATTGCCGCTTCAAATTCCCGTATTGCGTCATAAAATCTTTCTTGAAGATAATAACAGTTTCCAAGGAGATTTCTTACCTCTTTTAGGCGCGGATTAAGCCCCTTTGCCCTCTCAAATTCCTTTATCGCCATATCTATATCGCCTATCTCCCTGTAGCATGCGCCCTTATGACAATATATGCTGGCAAGCTCCCGTTTATCTGCCCCCCTCCTGATAGCCTCATCATAAAGGCTTATAGCCTGCTTAAAATTACAGGACAATTCTTCTATATATGCCCTGTAGAATGCAATATAATATCTATCAGGAAATATATCGTCCATATAAGACAAAACAGAGGCTGCCCTTTGACGGCTGTATTCATTGTTTTCCTCTATCTTCTGTGTTGCAACAATCTTTGCAATATGAAATACCATATCGCCGTTAATTGTCCTGTCTCTAAAGTGATTGCCCGGGACAATGGCATAGACTGCAGGAATCCTTAAGTGAGGGTGGGTTATATCTACAAGATATGAGTTATAGCCCCTTTTCTTTAAGGAATAGACGATATTAATGACCTCTTTTGAGAAATCCTCATTGCTTATATCTACCATAGAACTTATGGGCTTTATCTGCGATTGTTCCAGCACATAGGAGGCGTCTTTCAGGGTTGAAAACTTTGGAAGCCCGCTTTCCATATATTTTCCATCTGTATCAAAGTCTCCAGCAAGCTGAGCCACTTCAGTAATCGCCCTGATTGCGGCCCTTTCAGGGCTTGGGGCAGTGCCTGCTGTATAAACTATCTCGCTTCTATGGGGAAATGTCGCCTCATCCCACGCAATTGCCCCAACAGTAGGCACGCCCATATCCATAGTAAAATCCTTTAATATCAGATTGATATTTGCGCTCAAGAATCTTTCTATCAACTCCTTTGCCATTGGGTGATGAAATGATTGCGGGTCAATAGCGGGGGTTACTGCCCTCTTATAAGTAATCAGAGAACATACATGCCTTTCTACTATCTCACAAAGCGCCTGAACGCCTGCCTCTTCATAGCTATTGCCGGCAGCAGAGCCATTAAATTCGTTTATAGGCCAAAACCATGACCAAGGGAGCCATATCATCCTGTCTTCATAAGGGTAAAAGGCCAGCGCCCACTCAAACAGCGCCTCTTGAAGAAGTTCCTCTATTAGCTTCCTTTCTCTTTTGTCCGGCTCTACATGAAGGGAGAGAAATAAGTCATCATAAGGAAGCCTGTCTCTCTCATTAATATCCTTGAAAGTGGCAATCTCCTTTTTTATCATATCCTTAAAATAAAATAGGCTGAACCGCTCAGAAAGCTCCATTATAGCGCTTGCCTCTGCCTGCTCTGGAGTTGCGCCCTTTCCCATCTGTTTGAGGTTATGAGTAATCTGCATGGCCTCTTTTGTATATTTGCTTATATATACAGGTATGCCAAGACGCCCCTTGTCAATACGAACCACTTCCTCTAATATAGGGACATCCATAGATGAAAAGCGCCCTTTTGCCCAATTAATCGTATCTTCTGGCGCGTAAACCTTATCATAAAAAAGCCCTTTTTCTTTTTTACATGTCTTGAGCCTCACGATATCTCCTTTTACGATTATTCTACTAAACGACAACCCTTGTCGCTGTTTGTCCCTTGACTCCGTAATACATTAATATATTGATACCTGAAAAACTACCCTTAAAAGAGCTATCCAAGTATTTTCATAAAAAATAAGCGGTGGATTTTGGATTCACCCTAAATCACCACTTTAAAAAAATAAAAAAGCTATAGATATTATGATTTCAATATGTTAAATTAGATTTTATTGATTTAATCTATCATCAAAGAGGTGACAGGTAATGAGCCAGGAGATACTTTCTTTCAGATATGAGATGG